>JANMFP010000331.1:0-1689 GCA_031378135.1 Variovorax sp.
GAGCGGTGTGAACGTGATGGCGGGTGGGTAGCGCATGTTCGGGTGTCAGCGCAGCTTCAAAAAGACAATGTGGCTCAATCAAACGCGCTTGAAAACCAGCGCGCCATTCGTGCCGCCAAAGCCGAAATTGTTTTTCAGCGCAACTTTGATCTCCATTTTCCGCGCGGTATTAGCGCAGTAATCCAAATCGCATTCAGGATCTTGGTTGAAGATGTTGATGGTAGGCGGAATGGTTTGGTGGTGGATGGCGAGCGCCGTGAACACACTTTCCAAGCCGCCTGCGCCGCCCAGCAAATGACCGGTTGCGCCCTTGGTGGAACTCACAACAATTTTTTTCGCATGATCACCAAAAGCGGCTTTGATCGCATTGGATTCATTGACATCGCCAAGTGGCGTGGAGGTGCCATGCGCATTCACGTAATCCACATCGCTGGGCTGCAAGTGAGCGTTTTCAATGGCCGAGAGCATGGCGCGGCGCGGGCCGTCCATGTTGGGCGCGGTCATGTGGCCAGCATCGCCGCTCATGCCAAATCCTGCAATCTCCGCATAGATCTTTGCGCCGCGCGCCTTGGCATGCTCGTACTCTTCGATCACCATCACGCCTGCGCCTTCGCCGAGCACGAAACCGTCGCGGTCTTTGTCCCACGGGCGGGAGGCTGTCGCTGGATCATCATTGCGGGTAGAAAGCGCCCGCATCGCTGCAAAGCCGCCTACACCCAGCGGAGAAATCGTCGCTTCCGAGCCGCCACACACCATCACATCGGCATCACCATATTCGATCATGCGCGCGGACAGGCCAATAGCATGCAAACCTGTGGTGCAAGCTGTCACAACGGCGATGTTGGGGCCTTTGAAGCCGTATTTCATGCTGACATGGCCAGAGATCATATTGATGATGCTGGCCGGCACGAAAAATGGCGTCACGCGGCGCGGGCCACGGTTTGTGAGCTCGGTATGGGTTTCTTCAATCAACGGCAAACCGCCAATGCCAGAGCCAATGTTCACGCCGATGCGCACAGATTGCACATCACTCAAGGCTTCGTTAATTGGCAGCCCTGAGTCTTTCACAGCTTGCATTGCAGCAGCAATGCCGTAGTGGATAAACGTGTCCATCGTGCGTGCTTCTTTGGAAGTCATGACATCTTCCACATTGAAGCCTTTGACTTCGCCAGCAATCTTGCAAGCAAACGCGCTGGCATCAAATTTGGTGATTGCGCTGATGCCCGTTTGGCCTGCGACCAGTGATGCCCAAGCCGACTCAACCGTGTTACCCACTGGGCTGATGCAGCCCAAACCTGTGATGACGACGCGACGTTTGCTCATAGCTTGTTTAATTCAAATTCCAAACAAAAAAGGGCGGGCAGCCTTTCAGCCACCAGCCCTTGGGCGCATTGGGCTTAAGCCTTCTTGTGCGAGGTAGCGTAGTCGATTGCTGCGCCCACTGTGGTGATCTTCTCGGCATCTTCATCCGGGATTTCAATACCAAACTCATCTTCCAGAGCCATCACCAGCTCCACCGTGTCTAGCGAGTCAGCGCCCAGATCGGCCACAAAGGCTTTCTCTGGCGAAACTTGCGACTCTTCGACGCCGAGTTGCTCGGCAATGATTTTTTTGACACGTGCTTCGATATCACTCATAAGTCCCTCTGAGGGTTGTTAAAAACAATTGGATTCTACCTGTTTAGATCTG
>JANMFP010000341.1:0-6538 GCA_031378135.1 Variovorax sp.
AGAGTCGTCATAGCAGCAATGTACAACTTTCGTTGGCTTGTGAATGATGGGGTGGCGCACTAAGATTGACTGGAGAGTTTATGGGTTTTAAGGCTTTAGGGTATGGACAACAGCATCACAACAGAATCGGCCCACTTGGCAGCGACGGGCAAGGCGGAGCGCTTTCGCCAAGGCATTCGCGCCATCAGCCAATCGGCTGAGGCTTTGCTCAGCGACTTGCGCCAACAGGGCGCGCGCCATTCCGCGCTGGGCTTGCAATTGGCCGGCTTGCTCAAAGATTTACGTCAGCAGCGCACCTACAGCATGGATTTGGCGATGGGTCTGCCCGCCAATGAGCCGTTTGATGCCTACATCAACGCATTGGGACGTTTGCGCGGCACGGTGGCGCAATGGCTCACAATTCACGCCTCCAATCCACACGCGATTGAAGTCGAAGCCACGGATTTTGAGATGCAGTGCTTCAGCACCTTGGGCGCTGGCGTGATGTGGCTGGATAGCCTCTCGCATCACTTGGGCAGCGACAGCTTGCTCTCTGATGAGCAAATGCTGTCTTCCGTCTTTGGCGAAGAAAAAGCACAGGGTGAAGACATCACCGATCAAGTTCATCACATGTGGAAGCAATTCACCACGCAAACTGGCGCGTTGGCTTGATTCCACTTCACAATCATGTCTAGACCAAGCACTCCGACGACCGTGCATGAGCACGGCGAAAAACCGCAACAACGTCTCGCAAAGCTCTAGAGCGAAGCATCATCTGGATGATTTAGGCGACTGCGCATGGCCTGCGCTACAGTCACGATATGCTCACTTGGCTTGATCCTTCCCGCTTGCGCGCTTGGCTGCGCGCACACTACCCCGGTTTGTTGCTCTGCGTGATGATTGCGCTGGCTTCTACATTTTTGGCTGAGCACTATGGCGGGCCGCAGTTGCTTTATGCCTTGTTGATTGGCCTGAGCTTTCACTTCATGATGAAAAACCCACAGGTCAAACCTGGTGTGGATTTTTGTGGCCGCACGGTGCTGCGCATAGGCGTGGCTCTGTTGGGTGCGCGTATCACGCTTTCGCAGGTGGCGCAGCTTGGGGTGAACTCGGCCATTTTGATCATTTGCGCCGTGGTACTGACCGTGGCTTTTGGCGTGCTGCTGGCCAAATGGCTGGATCGCCCGCGCGATGAGGGCCTGCTGTCTGGCGGCGCGGTGGCCATCTGCGGCGCATCTGCGGCGATGGCTGTGGCCAGCGTGCTGCCGCAAAATCCGCGCAACGAGCGCTTTACGTTGCTCACCGTGGTGGGTGTCACGGTGCTCTCCACGCTGGCGATGATTTTCTATCCGTTTGTACTCAAATGGCTCGCTGCCTCGCCGCAGCATGCCGGGCTGTTTTTAGGCGGCACGATTCATGATGTGGCGCAAGTGGTTGCTGCGGGCATGATGCTGGGCACGCAGGCGGGAGACACGGCCACCGTGGTGAAACTGTTTCGCGTGATGCTACTCACGCCGGTGGTGGTGGTGATTGCGCTGATGTATCGCCGGCAAATGTCTGAAGCGGTGGCAATCGCTGCATCCGAAGGGCAAACTTCTGGCGTACCGCAAGCTTCAGTGCCACTCATCCCCGGCTTCTTGCTGGCTTTCATCGTGTTGATGCTGCTGGCCAGCAGCCAAGTTTTCCCGAAAGCTTGGGTGGACACAGCGAGCAGTGCATCGCGCTGGTGTTTGGTGGCAGCGATTGCAGCTGCCGGCGTGAAAACCAGCTTCGAGGAACTGCTTGCACTTGGCTGGCAGCCGGTGCTGATGCTCGTTGCCGAGACAGTGTTTATTGCTGCCCTCGTTGCAGCGGGCATGCTTGTGCTGGCTTAATGCAAGACGACAGGATTTTGCGCGAGCTGCGCATACCTTTCCAGCGTTTCTTCTACTTCATCTTGCGTCGGTGTTTTAACTTGCCAAGCGCTGATCTGCTGCTGAAACAACTCAGCCCACGAGCCATCGAGATAGACCTCTTTGCCAGAGCGTTTATCGACGATTTCAAAGCCATGGCGAGCCAAGCGATATTGCGGTAACGCATTCTCGAGGGCGTGAGTTTGCGCCATGCCGTCGAGCGGGATCCCTTGCATTGCAACCAACACAGCATCTTGCGCACCGGCTTGCAATTGCGGCTCGGCCTGGAGGTGCATCACCACGAAGGAGTCTGAGTCGTAGAGCATTTGCATGTCTGATTTGCTTTCCTGAGGGGAAAATGGTTGTACTGGGGTTCTTCAGCATTCACTGTAGCAGCATATTTAAGAACGCATCTGAAAAATTCAAGCCCAGGGGCATGCACTTAGGCGCCGTCTCATTTTGTAGAGATTTACCGCTCAGGGGAGCTTGCGGAGCACCAAATCTGTGAAATCTTGATCAGGTGCTGTGGTTGAGCTTTGGCGAATGCGAATAGGCAGATAACCCAACTGAGGCGAGAGCCAAATTTCAAGACTCTGATCGAATTCGTTGCGCGGCTTGCGGCTGAGCTTAAGCGCTTGCATATTGGCTGCAGGAAGATTGATATCGCTGATGCCTTGCAAATTGAATTCCCAGACTTCAGCACTTTCCAGCCCGGCCACTTGCATCGCAATTCGATCAACAATCTTGTAACGTTCGGGATCGCCGCCGATGATGCCTGCGAGCTGGATCAACGCGCTGAGCCGGTCTTGTGCACCAACCAGCAAAATCTCCTCAGGTTTGTTGTTGCTGAACCTGATCTTGCCCACCTCGGGCATGAAGTGCGTGGCCTGCTCACTGCGCCCTGTACGCACACTGCTGTAACGCAAAGGCGCTAGGCCTTGGGGCGACAGCTTACCCACGCTCTTTTCGGTGATGCTGAAAATCACCAAGGCCGAGGCTTCTAAGCTCAACTCATATCCCTCGCCATCTATCTTCCAACTCAGCACGCCCGTGCCACTGTTGGCGCTGCCCTTTCTCATGTTGATGCCGTCGTAGAGCAATGTGGCGCTGGCGGGGTAGCTCAATTTCACGCCGGGCGGCGCTGGCGCACCTGCGTTGGGCATGGCATCGGAGGGCGGGGTGGTTTGCTCAAGCGGGGGTGAGTTTGCTATGCTTTCAGTAGCATTTGGCATAGATTCTTTGCCGGCTACAGATGGATTTGTCTGTATTTTTGTCTCTTGATCAGGTGGTGTGGCGCTGTTTTGTGCGAGTGCGCGCTCGGGCGGCTTGATAGAAGGCGCAACACTTGGCGTTTTCTCTTTGGCTTGGCTCGGTGGATTGATCAATGCGGGCGCAGGTGGCAGCGTTGATACGGGAACGGGCTCAATCATTCGCGTACTGAGGGTGGTGGCATCTGCCGTTTTCTGAAAACTGAAAGCAAAGCGCGTGGTAGCAAGCATCAAAACAATTGCATGCGCCAACAATGCAGCAAGAAACGCAGTGGCTAAACCGCGCCATGGCAGAGCAGCTGAATACAGAGGCATGCCTGGTTTGCTCACCTCTCTTGCTCCACTTTGCTTCCCACTTTGCTCCCTAATTCGCTGCTTAGCTGCGCGCTGCATTGGCGCAATGCGGTAGCAATGGCGCCACTGTCATCTGCATCAAAGCTTGCGCTCGCTCCAAGCGACACAAGGCTCAAACAAATCCGATCGCCCGCATCCCACACCGGCACAGCCAAACCGCTGATACCCGGCAACAGCGTGTCAACCACGCGTCCCATGCCCCGCTTGCGGGTCTCGTTCAATATGCCTTGCGCTTCGTTGGCATCGCGCGGCATGCCGGCGCGCTCGGTTTGACTCAAGCGCGCGATCTCTGCTTTAAGCAAAGGCTGCACCAAGGCTTGAGACGCAAAGGCCGCAAAACACCGACCCGTGGCTGAGCCGAGCAGCGGCATCACATCACCCAGTCGCAGATTCACCGTGACCGCTCTGGCAGGCTCTTGCCAATGCACGATCACCGGCCCATGGTTGCCCCACACAGCAATCGCCACCGTGTGGCCAATTTCATCCATCAGCGCATCCATGCGCGAGCGCGCCAGAGCTACGGCGTCTAGGCGCGAGAGCGTGGCCAAGCCAATTCTCAAAGCGGCGGGCCCCAAGTCATAGCGCGTGCTGCTGCCATCCTGCTGCACCAAGCCCAGACGTTGATAACTCACCAAATAACGATGCGCTTTGGCCGGGCTCATGCCAGCTGCCTGCGCCAAATCCCGCAACATCATTGCGCCTTGGCTTTTGGTGAGCGCATCGATCAACGCAAAGCCCACCTCAACCGATTGGATGCCAACTTGAGATTTAGACGCTTTGGAAGCTTTGGAAGCCACCGCAGCCTTGGCCATTTTCGGCATCTTCGTTGAGGTGAGAGCAGTTTTTTTGCTGGGCATGGCGGTGGAAAAGATCACGTAGAATTACGATAAGGTAAACGCGTTTACCTTATCGTAATTTCAAGCATTTTGCAACTTAGGAATTTTATGAAACTCGCCACCCTCAAAGACGGCAGCCGCGATGGCGCATTGGTCGTCGTCTCGCGTGATTTATCTACCGCTCATTATGCAACCGGCATCGCCGCGAAGATGCAGCAGGCTTTGGATGATTGGAGTTTCATCAGCCCGCAGTTGCAGGATTTGTACGACACGCTCAACCAAAGCAAAGCCCGCCACGCATTCCCCTTCGATCCCAAGCAATGCATGGCTCCCCTGCCTAGAGCCTACCAATGGGCCGACGGCAGCGCGTATATCAACCATGTGGAGCTCGTGCGCATGGCGCGCAACTCCGAAGTGCCAGCGAACTACTACACCGAGCCGCTCATGTACCAAGGCGGCAGCGATGATTTTTTAGGCCCTTGCGATGAATCCACTGTGCCAAGTGAAGATTTCGGCATCGACTTTGAAGCCGAAGTCGCCGTGATCATAGGCGACGTGAAAATGGGCAGCACGCCCGAGCAAGCTCTGGAAGGCGTGCGCCTGCTCATGATTGCCAACGATTGGAGCTTGCGCAACTTGATCCCCGATGAACTGGCCAAAAGCTTCGGCTTCTTCCAAAGCAAGCCCGCCACAGCCTTCAGCCCCGTGGCTGTGACGCCTGATGAGGTGGGCGAGGCGTGGCATGACGGCAAGCTCGGCCTCACGATTCAAAGCCAATGGAATGGCCGCACGGTCGGCATGTGTGATGCCGGCCAAGAGATGACCTTCCACTTCGGCCAACTGATCGCCCACATCTGCAAAACCCGCAACGTCCGCGCAGGCAGCATCGTCGGCTCCGGCACGGTGAGCAACCGCGCCATTGAGAAAGACGGCAAGAAAGAATGGGGCAAAGGCTACAGCTGCATCGCCGAAAAGCGCGCGATAGAGACCATCCTAGACGGCAAACCCAGCACCGCCTACATGAAATTCGGCGACACGATCAAGATCGAGATGAAGGGCAAAGACGGGCAGAGCGTGTTTGGGGCCATCGACCAAAAGGTCGTCAAACTAGCGTAAGCAGAGAGTCGTTGTGCTCTCTTAAGCGGAAACTCTTTTTGCTGCCTACCTCAACATTAGGCAACGGCTGCCAGCACGAGATCGCTATTGTCCTGCGACAATCCTGTCATGCCTCAGCAAACTACAAATCCCAAGACAAATCGGCATCTGGCCGGCAAAGAATCTGCGTTAAATGCTCCTAATTCAGGAGTGAATGATGCGGCTGCGCAATTGGGTTTGCGCGATGGCCAGAGCTTGGAGCTGCTCAAAGCCCTGCACATTCTCACGCCTGATGGCCGGATCAATCAGGATTCGCGGCGCAAGCTCAAGCAGGTGAACCATTTGCTGCAATTTATTGAGCCTTTGCTGGGACGAGTGTGGGCTGCCCAAGGCTCGGTGACGCTGGTGGATCATGGGGCGGGCAAGTCGTATTTGGGGTTTATGTTGTATGACTTGTTTTTCAAAGCCAGCCAAGATGCGGCCATTAGCAAAGTGATTGGCGTGGAAGTGCGCGATGAATTGGTGACTCGCTCGCGCGAGTTGGCCAAACAGTTTGGCTTTAGCGGCATGGAGTTTTTGAATCTTTCGGTGGCGCAATCGAGCGCGGCTTTGCCTCAGAAGATTGACATCGTGACCGCGCTGCATGCTTGCGATACCGCCACCGACGACGCGATTGCGTTTGGCCTCAAGCATGGGGCGCAGCATTTGGTGCTCGTGCCTTGTTGCCAAGCGGAGGTGGCGGCCACACTGACGAGAACGAAGAAGAGCGCGGTGCAGAGCAACCCGCTGGTGGAGCTGTGGCGCAGACCGCTGCACACGCGAGAGTTTGGCTCGCAGCTCACGAATGTGCTGCGCTGTTTGCAGCTGGAGGCGCATGGCTACGAGGTGACGGTGACGGAACTGGTGGGCTGGGAGCATTCGATGAAGAATGAGCTGATCATTGCGAGCCGCAGAACAGATGGCGGTAACAAGCAAGTAGCATCACAACTCCAAATGAATGCTGTGCGATTGAATGCGATGCTCGATCATGTGGGCTTGTCTGAAATGCGCACTCGCTTCTTCACGCCACTGCTTGAAAATCCAGCATGAAAACTGCAATTGTGATTGGCGGCGG
>JANMFP010000358.1:0-3238 GCA_031378135.1 Variovorax sp.
TGGCATCTGCGCTGATCGAGATGGCAAGTTTGCTTACATAGCTAATGAGCGGTACGACAGTGTCTCGGTCTACACCATCGACTCCAGCACTGGGGCACTGGGCACGAGCACGGCATTGAGCACCCCGTTTGCGGCAGACGATGGCCCCACCGCCATCACGCTCAGCCCCGACGGCAAGTTTGCCTACACAGCCAACTACAACAGCGGCAGCATCTCGGCCTACACCATTGACCCCAGTACCGGGGCGCTTAGCGCGGTCATCAGCAGTCCGTCTAAGGCGGGCACGCAACCACGGTCGGTCGTGACCATCCGGGCGCGGTAAATAAGGATTAATGATGAAATTTATCAGGCATTGGGTCTGGGCATCGTTGCTGGCAGCCACTAGCGCGCTGGTGGTGGCCTGCGGTGGAAGCGATGTAGCCCAGCTCACAGCCACCCCGATCACCCTGCCCACCACCGGCAGCTTGAATGCGACCGTCACCGGCCTGCGGGCGGGCGGCACAGCCACATTGGTCGTGACCAGTGGGAGCCAATCGCAAAGCGTCAGCATCACCGCCAACGGCCAAGCCACGGTGGCCACGGACTTGCCCGCAGGTGCTGCCTACAGCGTGAGCTTGGGCGTCAAGCCCGATTTTCAAACTTGCAACTTGAGCGGGGCCAGCGGTACGGTGGTGGCAGGCGTTACCGCCAATTTCAGCATGGCGTGTACTGAAAACCCCATGTTTGCCTATGTAGCCAACGAAATACGTGACAGCGTATCGGCTTACAACATCAACCTCACGACCGGCGCACTTAGCACCGTGACCGAGGCTGTGACGGTGGGCAATGCCCCTTATTTTGTTGCAGTTGATCCAACAGTGAGATTTGCGTATGTCGTCAACAGCGGCAGCAACACAATCTCGGCCTTCACCATCAACCCCGCCACTGGGACGCTAAGCGAAGTGCCCGGCGGTAGGGTGGCAACCCGTGGCAGCCCGCGCTCGGTGGCGGTAGATCCGACAGGCAGGTTCGCTTACGTGGTCAATTATTCTGCCAATGAAGTATTGGTTTACACCATCAACCCAACCACCGGAGCGCTTAGCTCATTTGGGCCACGGGTGTTGACGAGCAGCGGCCCCAACTCCGTTGCGGTTGATCCCAGCGGTCAATTTGCCTATGTCGCAAATAGCAACGGCTACGTGTCGGCCTATACCATTCACCCCACCAGTGGGGATCTCACTCTGATCGTGCCAACGGTGCAAGCAGGCATCGGGGGCAGTTCCGTAGCGGTCAGCCCCAATGGCCAGTTCACGTACGTGGCCAATTTCACCGACGGTACGGTGTCGGTCTTCACCATCGATCCCACCACTGGGGCGCTCACCTCGGTGGGTACTGTCGGGGCGGGTGATGGCCCGAGTTCTGTCGCGGTGAGCCCAGATGGCAAGTTTGCTTATGTCGCCAACCGCAGCAGCGACAACGTGTCGGCCTTCACCATCAACGCCGCGACAGGGGAGCTCACCCCGGTCGGGCTAGCAGTGCCCGCAGGCAGAGCGCCTGTTTCTGTTTCCGTGGACCCAACAGGTAAGTTTGCTTACGTGGCCAACTTCAGCAGCAGCACTGTCTCGATCTACACCATCGACCCAACGACTGGCGCACTCAGTGAAGTAGCAAACAGTCCATTCGCAGCAGGCACCAACCCCCGGTCGGTCGTGGTGGCGCGAGCACGTTAGGCGGTTTGTGTGCGACGGTTGCTCTCAAACTTAGTCAACAAGAAATGGCGTAAGCAGCACGCCCGTGAAAACTAGGCGCAGAGATCACTATAAATTCAATAGCACGATGCGCATTAAACACGCCGGCTAACTGCCAAGATCGCTTAAAAAACCGCTTCAGACCTCAAGCCATTCTTTGCGAATGTATGGATCAGCCCGCAGCGAATCGGGCGTGCCAGAAAATACGATGCTGCCGTGGCCCATGACCAAGGCGCGGTCTGAAATCGCCATGGCGATGGTGAGCTTTTGCTCGATGAGCAGCACGGAGATACCGCGCTTTTTGAGCTCTTGCAAATACTGGCCGACAAGCTCTACGATTTTCGGCGCGAGGCCTTCGGTGGGCTCGTCAATGATGATGAGATCAGGATCGCCCATGAGCGTGCGGCAGAGGGTGAGCATCTGTTGTTCGCCGCCGCTCATCACGCCGGCTTCGGTGTGTTGGCGCTCTTTGAGGCGCGGGAACATTTGATACATGTCGTCAAAGCTCCAGCGCGGGTTTTTAGCGCCCCGTTTTTGGCCCAGCATGAGGTTTTGATGCACGGTGAGCGTGGGGAAAATATCGCGATTTTCTGGAACATAGCCTAGCCCCAAATGCGCGACTTCAAAGGCTTTCTTACCTACAATTTCGTTGCCGCGCCACTTCATGGAGCCGGTGCAATCGACCAAGCCCATGATGGCTTTGGCGGTGGTGCTGCGGCCAGAGCCGTTGCGACCCAAGAGCGCCACGATCTCGCCCTGCCCCACACTAAAACTCACGCCATGCAGCACATGGCTTTTGCCATAGTAGCCGTGCAGGTTGTCAACGCTCAGTAATTCAGTGCTCATCTTAGTGTCCTCCTGCCTGGCCATCTGCTACGGGCGAGCCAAGATAGGCTTCCTGCACTTTGGCATTCGCGCGCACCGCATCTGGCGTGTCAAAAGCCAGCACCTCGCCATAAACGACCACGGCAATCTTGTCAGCCAAGCCAAACACCACACCCATGTCGTGTTCCACCGTCAGCAGCGTTTTACCTTCGGTAACTTCACGGATCAACTGAATGAAACGCGTCGTCTCTGATTTGCTCATGCCCGCTGTCGGCTCATCGAGCAAAATCACTTCAGCACCGCCGCCAATCGTGATGCCGATCTCCAGAGCTCGCTGCTCGGCATAGGTGAGGTTCATCGCTAGCACATCGCGCTTTTTATCGAGGCGAATTTGCGCCATCAGCTCTTCGGCTCGGTCATTGGCATCGTCCAAATCGGCCAAAAATTTCCAGAAAGAATATTTATAGCCCAAGCTCCAAAGCACGCTGCATCGCAGATTTTCAAACACGCTGAGCTTGGGGAAAATGTTAGTGATTTGAAAGCTACGCGAGAGGCCCATGCGGTTAATCTCGAACGGCTTTTTGCCATTGATGCGCTGATCTTTTAGCAAAATCTCGCCGCTGGTGGGCTCAAAGCGGCCTGAGATCAAGTTAAACAGCGTGGATTTGCCTGCGCCGTTGGGCCCG
>JANMFP010000376.1:0-4660 GCA_031378135.1 Variovorax sp.
CAAGGCTTATCGCAAGAGCAAATTCTTTCTTTGGCAACGGCAGAGGCACATTGACCTCGCCCCATGAATGCAAAAACTGTTTTTCCCTCGGGCTTGATGCCCCCCATCATTGAATTGCCCATTGGACAAAGTTGGCATCGCGTACAGTTGACGAAAGCTCTGAAAGGTAGCGTGCGCGTCTCGGGATTCATATTGCCACCAGCTGGCGCTTTAGCTGGGCGATTTGATTTAGCAGATGAGCCTGTTGCTTACCTTGCAGACAGTGAATTGACGACGTTGTATGAACGCTTCTTTCGCCGGGAAACGCGTGCAGTGCATGTGGATCAACTCAAACAACGCGCACTCACAGTTTTCACCACGACTGCTCCCCTGCGCTTGGCGGATATGCGTGCGTTGCCAGAGCAGTTCCCCGTGTTGATATCACAACGCTACGAGCTGTCTCAAGCTGCGGCACAAGCGTTTCGCGATCAAGGATTGCATGGCGTGTTGTATGCCTCGGCACAACATCCGGAACACGCTTGTCTTTGCCTTTTCGGCGAGGGCATCAGCCGAATGAAGCGCTCAAGCCAAGTCGCGCTGGTTCAGGTGAGCACGGGCGCGCTGCATAAAAGCGTAGTGCTCTCAGCACGTGGCTCGCAAGTGCCTTTGCTCAGTGAATAGGCTTCACTTCACCTCATAAAACACCATCTCCACCCGATCTGGAAACCTGGCGCCTGTGCCGATGAAGAGTGTATGCAGCATCCAAGTTAGGTCTTCGCGCTCAACTTCGAAGCTGGGGGCACAGCGGAAATAGATGCGTTCGGGTGGGACACTTTCACCGCGTACTAAAGCGGCGATGTCAGAAGAGCTGCCGGTTCGGATGGCTTGGTTGGTGATGTAGATGTGGCTGCCGTCTTCCAATCGAATGATGTAGCGGGCATCTAATTGGGCAACTGTAGAACTTGTGACGAGTTGGAAATCTGCGCCGCCGGGGAGCACTTGCCCGCTCAGAGATTGGCCGCGAGCCAAGCCTTCAGTGTACCCGCCGGTGATGGGAATGATGCGGCGTTTGCCAGTGCCCAAGGCGTGTGTGATGTGGCCAGCTTCGATGGGCTGAGCAACATGCACGGTGAGTTGCATCACGGGTTTGAGTTCAGGTGTAGGCAAAAGAGCGGGTGGGTGGGTGGGCAGGCTCATGCGGGAATCTCCGAGCGCAAGAATGGGATTGAAAAGACTAATATCTTGCGTATGACTTTAACGCCTCTTGACTCAGCGCTTGCGAAAACATCTGCGCCTTTCCTTCCCCAAATTCGCCTCTATCAAAACTGGTTAGCCCAAGAGCGCGGCCTCTGCTTCGAAACTTACGATGCTCTGTGGCAATGGTCAGTCACGGATTTGGAAGGCTTTTGGCAATCGATCTGGGATTACTTCTGCGTTGAATCGCCCACACCACACAGCGCAGCTTTAGCGGATGATCGCATGCCCCAGGCACAGTGGTTTCCGGGCTCCCAAGTGAACTATGCGGCTCAGGTGCTGCGGCATGCTGATGCTGCGCATGCTGCAGGCTTGATGGCGATTGTGAGCGAGAACGAGTTGGGCGAGGTGCGTGAGCTCTCGTGGCCGGAGTTGAAATCTCAAGTCGCCTCGCTCGCGGTGAGCTTGCGTGAGATGGGTGTGCAGCGCGGTGATCGCGTGGCGGCTTATATGCCCAATATCCCAGAGACGATTGTGGCCAGCCTCGCTTGCATGAGCATCGGCGCGGTGTGGAGTGTGTGCGCGCCCGATATGGGCACGCCGGCTGTGCTGGATCGCTTCAAGCAGATCACGCCAAAGGTGTTGATTGCGGTGGATGGCGTGCACTACGCAGGCAAGGCGCTCGATCGCTCGGCGGTGGTGCAAGAGCTTTGCGCAGGTCTTGCGAGCGTGACGCATTTGGTGTTGTTGCAAACGCCGTATGGAAAATCAGACGCTATCAATATAATAGCTATTCGCGCAGATTTTATGCCGGCTATAGGCCGAAAAGGCTTAGAAATTGATACTTTTAAGCCGGAGATGCTGCCCTTTGATCATCCGCTGTGGATTGTGTATTCTAGTGGTACGACTGGGCTGCCCAAGCCTATCGTGCATGGCCATGGCGGCATTGTGCTCACGCTGCTAGCGATGAAGTCGCTGGGCAACGATGTGGGCTGCAGCTATGCGGCGAACAGTTTTGGTGAGCGTTATCACTGGTACAGCTCCACGGGTTGGGTGATGTGGAATGCGCAGATGGCGGGGCTGGCCACGGGCACGACGATTTGTATTTACGACGGTTCTCCTTCGGGCTCGAAAGAAGCGCCGGATTGGACGATTCTCTGGCGCTTCGTGGCGCGGCATCGCTGTACATTTTTTGGCGCAGGCGCTGCTTATTGGGTGAACTGCATGAAGGCGGGCGTGAATGCGGCAGCGCTTCAAAACGCGGGGCATGAATTAGGCCAAGTCCGGGCGCTCGGCTCTACGGGTTCGCCGCTGCCGGGTGATGTGCAGCGCTGGGGGTCTGAGCAATTCGCAGCAATTGGCACATCAGATATCTTCTGGTGCAACATCTCTGGCGGCACAGACTTTTGCGGCGCGTTCATCGGCAGCCATCGCGAGTTGCGCCAAGTGCCGGGGCAGATGCAATGCCGTTTGCTCGGCTGTGCGGTGGAGGCTTGGAATGAAGACGGCAAGCCAGTCATTGGCGCAGTGGGCGAGTTGGTTTGCACGCAGCCGATTCCTTCGATGCCGCTGTATTTTTGGGGCGATGCGGGGCATGAGCGCTATCTCTCCAGCTACTTCGACATGTACAGCACCACCAATGCAAAAGGCGAGAAGCGCCTCGTGTGGCGGCATGGTGATTGGCTCAAAATCGGGGAAAAAGATGGGTCAGGCGGCGGCTGCATTATTTATGGCCGAAGTGACGCCACGATCAACCGCGCTGGCCTGCGCATGGGCACGAGCGAGATTTATTCAGCAGTGGAAGCGCTGCCTGAAGTGCTCGATAGCATGGTGGTGGATTTGGAATATCTCGGCAAAGAGAGCTTCATGGTGCTCTTCGTGGCGCTGCGGCCCGGCATTGTGCTTGATGACGCACTCAAAACAAAAATCCACGATGCCATTCGCAGGCAACTCTCCCCGCGCTTCGTGCCGAATGAGACGCTGCAAGTCGAAGCGATTCCGCGCACTTTAAGCGGTAAAAAACAAGAGCTGCCGATCAAGAAACTCATGCTTGGGGCAACGCTTGAAAAGGTCGTGAACAAAGATGCCATGGCAAACCCGGATTGCTTGAATTGGTATGTGCGTTACGCTGAGAAGCATCTACAGAAAACCGCTTGAATCTTTAGGAGGTATGCATGAACACACGCCATTTCACTCGGCGCCAAACCTTGGCAAAAACCGCTGCCCTCATCGCAGCTCCTGCGCTCGTGAGCCCTTGGGCGCGTGCGCAAGATAAATTCCCAGCGCGCCCCATCAGCTTGATCTGCCCGTGGCCCGCAGGCGGCGCATCCGACGGCGCAGTGCGAGCCATTGGTGAAGCGCTCGGCCGCGCACTCGGCGGAGCCACAGTCACCATCGACAACAAACCCGGCGCAGGCGGCACGCTTGGTGCTAACGCCATGCTCACGGCCAAGCCCGATGGCTACACGCTCACGCAATTGCCGCTCGGGGTATATCGCCTGCCGCACATGCAAAAAATGGCCTTCCATCCCGTCAACGACATCACCCACATCGCGTGCCTCACGGGCTACACCTTCGGCATCGCTGCCACCGCCGATGCACCCTTCAAAACCATCAAAGAAATGGTGGCCTGGGCTAAGGCCAACCCCGGCAAACTTGACTATGGCCACACCGGCACAGGCACCACGCCGCATTTGGCCTTCGAAGAATTCGCCGTCAAAGCGGGCTTCACCACCAATCCAATTCCCTACAAAGGCTCAGCAGAAATTCTGCAAGCGATCCTTGGCAACCAAATCCCCGTGATGAGCGGCACCACAGAATTTTTCCCACACGTGCAATCTGGCAAGCTGCGCTATTTGGCCACGCTGGGCAGCCGGCGCACCAAAGCTTTCCCCGATGTGCCCACCGTGCGCGAGAGTGGCTGGGACACGATTTCCGAATCACCGTTCGGCATCGGTGGCCCCAAAGGCATGGATCCTGCGGTGGTCAAGGTCTTAGAGACTGCGCTGGCCAAGGTCAACCAAGATCCGAAAGTGCTGGAGGTCTACGACAAATTCCACCAGCCGGTGATTTGGATGGACAGCGCTGAATACTCTCGCTACGCCGCGCGCACCTTTGCGCAAGAGCGCGCCACGATTGAGCGGATGGGGTTGTTGCCAAAAAGCTGATTTTTAAGGCTTTTAGGCTCTTAGACTTGAGACCACCCGGCGTATTTACAGCGTAAATAGCTATTATTTTAATAGCGCTATCGTCTGTTCACCAAGAGGATGCCAACGCACACCAGTGCGATGGCTAGACTCAAATTGAGCGTCACAGGCTCGCCAAGCCACAGCGCTGCGAATACCAAAGCGAATACAGGCGTGAGAAACACAAACGCGCTCATCTTGCCAGCGGGATAGCGCGTGAGCATCCACATCCAGAGCAAATAGCTGGCAAACGCGCCCACAGCGGTTTGCAAGAAAAGCGATATCCAAGCGAAGCTGCTGAG
>JANMFP010000409.1:0-3836 GCA_031378135.1 Variovorax sp.
CGCGTTTGCGTGGGCAGCAGAGCATCAAGCTTGCCATACCAAGCGCGATTGCTTTGCGTCGCATCTTCGTTTTGGCCGAAATTATTTTGGTAATTTGCTCGCCAGAGAACAGCATCATGCCCCAGCAATGCCGACAAGCCCACGCCACCCAAATCACCTGCGTAACTCAGGCGCGGAGAGATCTGCGATTGGCTGCTGTTGCCCTTCGCAGAGAATCCGCTTTTGATAAATTCCGAAATCACTTCGCGATCACGTTGCGCCATGTCTAACGACAAGGTGAAGTTTTGAACGCGATAGCTCAGGCCTAAAGTTGCGCGTTCGATCAAAGTTTGCCCGAAATCATTCGGCGTGAGGCTTTGGCGCGGATTGACTGTGTATTGCTTGATGTTGAGAGGCCCAGCAAAGCGGTTGCTGCTGGCATCCCGATCCACCCCCAAACGCAGCTTAAAGGCTTTCGCATCCAAAGTTACGCCCACCGCCGCAGAGTTTTGCCTGTTCGCAGAATTGTCTCGGTAGCCATCGCTTGCGAATTCGCGCAAGCGTGCGTAAAAGCCTAGGCCATCGCCCGTTCCCACTTCGACGGATGCTTGCGCATCTTTGCCGCCGTAGCTCTCGATGCCAAAGGCAAGCCTTGCCGAGATGCCCTTGGTTGCACCCTTCGTGGTGATGGCGATCACGCCGCCTGCTGCACCCTCGCCCCAAATCGCTCCTGCGCCGCCACGGATGATTTCAATGCGCTCGATCATTTCTGGCGAAATGCCTGAGAGGCGTGCGCCTGCCAATTCGTTTTCACTGATGCGAATGCCATCGATCACCACCACGAGATTTTGAGACGAAGATTCGCCGTAACCACGCAAATCCAAGCTGAATTCGCGCCCGCCGCTTAAATCGCCGCGCGATGGCACACCGCCCAGCAAGCGCACGGCTTCATTGGCATCGCGTACGCCGCTGGCACGAATCTCGTCGCCAAGAATCACGCTGGCGCCCACGGGCGCAGTTTGCAAGGCCTGCTCCATGCGGCTGGCCGAGACGATCACGGGTTTGAGTTCAGGGGTGGTTTGCGCATGAGAGGATATCGACGCGCAGGAAAAAGCGCATGCGGCAGCAATTGCACGCAAGGCATGAACAGAAGTAGTCATAAAAAAGGAAAGAACAAAGCTAGTCCGGTGTCAGCTTCCCCGCTGACGTGGACGAATGTGAAGCCGCACACTTGCATGCGCAGCTTCGCCTTGTTGGCCGGTATCCGGGCTGATGGATTGCAACCTGCTAAAGCCTTCCCAAATGCGCAGTGCATTCAGTGGCTTCTCGTTTTAGCAAGCGGGCTGGCCTCCGAAGAGTCCAACCGTCCATTCACCGTTGCGGGGGCAGCGCGGGCTCGAATTCTTGCAAACTCTTCCGCTTCCCGTTGAACTGCAGCACAGAATTGCGCCGCGAGCACCAACGTTTGCATTGTAAGCCGCCGGCGTTGCCAAAATGTCACTGCGCCTAGAAGGCCAGCAATATGCACTTGCGAGAAACTAAAAACTTAACCTAAAATCAATAACTTAGAATCGGTTTTGATAGCAAATTCTTCAAACTAATTTTCCAAACAACTCTACTCGCTTGGATAACATGCAAGACGCCACAGAAGAGGAAGTGCAGGTTTCAGAGCATCTACCCGCACACATGTCTGCGCAGATCGATGCCGTCATTGAGCGTTCTGAGCGCATGCTGTTGCGCCATGAAGAGCTCACGCGCACCAATGCACTCATGCAAGAACAACTCAATGCACTGAGCCACGAGCGCGACATGCTCAAATCTCGCCTTGCTGCCGCACGCTCGCGCATCGATGCGCTGATTGAGCGCTTGCCGGAGCAACCACTTTCACCATTGGCATCGCCATCTGCTGAAGCGCATTCATGAAACAACTCGAAGTTCAAATCATGGGGCAAAGTTATTTGCTGGCCGCGCCAGAAGGCGGCGAGCAGCGATTGCTCACCGCAGTAGAAAAAGTCGATACCGCCATGTGCCGCATCCGCGATGCAGGCAAAGTCAAAGCGCGTGATCGCATTGCCGTGCTCGCGGCGCTCAATTTGGCATTTGAAACGGATGTGGCGCCAGCTGCCGTGGTCGCCACCGCCGCTGCGAGTGCGCCCTCGCCCGCGATGAACTACGGGCCCGATGCGCGCTTGTCTTCGTTGATCGGCAAACTCGATCAAGCCCTGCTCACCAGCGACGGGCAACTGCTTTAAGCCTCAAACAGCAATGCATCTCTATCGCGCACGGCATACCCTTGCGCCACCTTGATGCGAATCCGATGCCCGCGCGTTGTGCAGGCGCTGATTTGATCCAGCAATTCATTCATCTGCGCCTCTGAGCCCATCGCGCCGTGCTGCGTTTTGAGCCAATAGCGAAGGTAGTTGGCCTGCGCGCTTCGCGGCAAAGTTTGCAGCGCTTTGATCAATGGCGGCATGCCCACAGTCGCTACCAAATCCATAGCTGCCTGCGCAAGTATTTCGCCGGCTTGAGCCATGTTTCGTGCTGAACGTGCAAAAGTTTCGCGGTATTGCGGGAACGCTGCAGCAAGCGCCGGAAGCAGCTGCGCCCGGATGCGGTTGCGCGTGAAATCCATGCTGGCATTCGTTGGGTCTTCGACCCAGCCCTGTCCCAGATAAGCGCCACCCGGCTCGCGTGCAGACATGCCACGCTCAGCCAACCATGCGCGAATTTGTGCTGTGCCCATCAAAGAATCAGGCCTCAAAAACGGTCTTGCCCACTGCACGCCATGCCGCGAAAATTCATGTGCCATGCCCGCCAGCCCATCGATTCCCGCGCCACGCGAGAGCGCCAGCAGCAAAGTCTCTGCCTGATCGTCTGCATGCTGAGCCAGCAAAACGGTCGGTGCATTCACTATCAATTCAGTAGCACTCTGTGTATATTTTATGCCGGCCAATGGGCTATTTCGCTTCAAAATATGCTCAGAAATAGCGGTATAGCGCGCTCTGCGAGCTGCATCCTCTGGGCTCTGCCCCGCAGCCGCCTGAGCATTGACCCGAAGCACTGCAAGCGGCACATTTCGCTGCGCACAAAACGCTTGGGCATGCAAAGCAAAATCGTCCGCAGCAGCCTGCAAACCATGATGCACATGCACAGCGCTCACCATGCCCGGAGCCGTATCGAGCGCCATGAGCATTAAAGCCGTTGAGTCTGCGCCACCACTGTAGGCGATCACAAACGGTGACGCGACACCCTTGAACAATTGCTCTTGCGCTTTATGGCGCATCCCGCAAATGTCCCACGAACGAAATAACCCGCTGAAATTTTTGTTGTTCGAGCGGCAAAGTCTGGATGTACGCCGCACGCAGAGCCTCTAGCTCTGTAAAGCGCTCTTCAATCGGGCGAGTCTTCCAGTAAGCAGCGTCATGCTTTGACTTTGGGTACTTGGAATCAGGAGGCGTTTGATTGCTTGGCATAAATAAACGAAGTAATTACGCCTTTGCGTCAGCCTTTGAATCCGTTTTAGTATCCGTAAACTTCCCAAAACCTTGCAGCTTCTCGTAGCGCTTGTCCAGCAGCTCTTTGACTTTGAGATCGGCCACTTGGCGATAGGCATCGGTCAAGGCGCGTTTCAAAAATGCAGCGGCTTGCTTGTGATCCCGATGCGCGCCGCCCACGGGCTCGCTCACGATTTTGTCGATCAGCCCGAGCGCCTTCAGGCGATGCGCCGTGATGCCCATGGCCTCGGCGGCATCTTGCGCACGATCAGAGGTCTTCCACAAAATGCCCGCGCAGCCTTCTGGCGAGATCACCGAATACACCGAATATTGCATCATCAGCACCTGATCGGCCACCGCAAT
>JANMFP010000443.1:0-3644 GCA_031378135.1 Variovorax sp.
TGTTCCACTCTGCGATGCACAAGAGGGCAGCTTGAGCCAGCTTCCTAAGCTGCCAAAAGCTTGCGATGCAAAGAGCGCAGCGCAATACACGAAACAAGTGCTCACGGATGAGCAACCCGTTCCCACGCCAATTGCCGCGCAGGTGGAACACATCTTGCATTTAATGCGTCTTATGGAGACGCAAGCATCATGAATAACCATTTGAAGCCTCATTACACCAGCCAAGTCAACCTGTCGCAAGGCAGCGTAACGCTGGTAGGCGCAGGCCCAGGCGATCCCGATCTGCTCACGCTCAAAGCCGTCAAAGCCATAGCCGCCGCCACCGTGATCTTGGTGGACGATTTAGCAAGCGATGCCGTGCTGGCCCATGCGCGCCCAGATGCGCGCATCGTGCAAGTGGGCAAGCGCGGCGGCTGCAAATCTACGCCCCAAGCCTTCATTGAAAAGCTCATGATCATGGCCGCCAAGGAAGGGGAGAATGTGGTGCGTCTCAAAGGCGGCGATCCATTCATCTTCGGGCGCGGCGGCGAAGAGGTGGAGGCTTTGCAAGCTGCGGGCGTTCATGTCAGTGTGGTCAACGGCATCACTTCTGGCCTGGCTGCGCTCACCTCAATGAATGTGCCGCTCACCCATCGCGATCATGCCCACGGCGTGGTCTTCATCACAGGCCATGCCAAGCCAGGCGATAGCGGCCCAAATTGGGTGGCGCTCTCGCAAGCCGCCCATCAAGCCAAGCTCACTCTCGTGATCTACATGGGCATCACGCATGCCTCGAATATCGAAACTGGCCTGCTCTCTGCGCTGCCCGCCAGCACGCCAGTGGCCATCATTCAGCACGCCAGCCTGCCCGAGCAGCGCCAAGCCATCACGACGCTTGCAAAATTACGCGAGACGATAGACAGCGAGCAGATGAGCAGCCCCAGCGTGATCGTGGTGGGCGATGTGCTGCGAGGTGTGGCTGCGCTGCATGTGCAAGATCACGCTTTGCCGCAACTCGCCACGGGCTAAAAACGCACGGGTCAAAAACAGACTGAGCGCTGCCGTGATGCCGCTAAACTCAAGGCATTATTCATTCAGCGGCAAAAACATGCTCAACAAACTCAACCAACTCACCGAAGGCCATGGTGAGCTCAAAGCCGGCCACGGCCTGATCAGCGGCATCATCGCTCTGTCACTCGCCATTTTGTGTTTTCTAGGCGTCTTGGCCTTTCACTTTCCCGAATACCTCACCACGCCGCAATTGCGCAAAAGTTATAACGTCGAGGTGATTCGCAACATCATGCTCGGTGCGCTCGCCATTGCGGGCGGCCTCAGTTTGGTGAATATTATTTTTGGCCGCGCGCGCTGGTTATCTGCATTTGCTTTCCTGCTCGTGGCACTCACTGCATTACTCGGCGGTCACAAAGTGCCGGTGAATGATTTTGCCGACAACACGCCCTACATCGGCCTCGATTGGTTCATTCTCGATTTGCTCGGCTCATCGCTAATTTTCATCTTCATTGAAAAGCTGTTTCCTCATCGCAAGAATCAGCCCGTCTTCCGACCTGAATGGCAAACCGATTTTCATCATTTCATCGTCAATCACATGATCGTGGGTTTCGTGTTGCTCGCCACCAACTTGATGGTGCACAAAGGCTTAGGCTGGGCGGTGAAAAGCGATTTGCAAGCGTGGATTTCCGGCCTGCCTTTCGTCGCTGAGCTGCTTCTGATTTTGCTCGCCGCAGATTTGGTGCAGTACTGGACGCATCGCGCTTATCACGAGACTTGGGCTTGGCGCTTGCATGCCGTGCACCACAGCGCAAAAAGCATGGATTGGCTCGCTGGCTCGCGCCAACACATTTTGGAGTTGGTGGCCACGCGCACCTTGGTTCTGGGCATCATCTTTGTGCTCGGATTTTCCAAAGAAGTGATTGATGCGTATATCGTTGTCGTGGGTTTCCAGGCCGTGTTCAACCATTGCAATGTGAACGTGCGCCTCGGGCCGCTGCGCTACATTTTGGTGACGCCCAACTTTCACCATTGGCATCACAGCCAAGACAAAGAAGCGCTCGACACGAATTACGCCGCGCATTTTTCATTCTTGGATTACCTCTTTGGCACAGCCGCTAAGAGCAACAAAATCTGGCCCGAACACTACGGCGTGTTGGGCGACTATGTGCCCAACGGATTTTGGAAGCAGTTCAAATTTCCGTTTACGTGGAAAGGCTGATCGTTGTTCATCAGCCTTCTGATCACTACGAAATACATAGCACTCTGCGCATAATTTATGCCGGCTAGGAGCTGATTTGGATCATATTTTCGATGTCACCATCATCGGTGCAGGCGCGGCGGGCTTGTTTTGCGCAGGCATTGCAGCGCAGCGCGGCGCACAAGTCTTGCTCATTGATCACAGCGAAAAAGTGGCTGAAAAAATCCGCATCTCCGGCGGTGGCCGAGCAAACTTTACGAACCGTGATTTAGACGTTCGCGCCCCAGAAAAGTATTTTCTGTCCGACAACCCACGCTTTTGCCGCAGCGCCCTCTCACGCTACACGCCGCAAGATTTCATGGCGCTGATGCAAAAGCATGGCATTGCCTTTCATGAAAAGCACAAAGGTCAACTCTTTTGCGACCGCAGCGCAGAAGACTTGATCGCGATGCTGCTGCGTGAATGCGAATCAGAGGCGGTGAAAGCCTCTGGCGGCAGCGTCACGCGCTGGCAGCCGTGCGCGGTGCAGCAGGTGAGCTTCAGGGCGATGCCAGAGGGTATTTTTGAAGCCAAATCGGCAGATAGCCGGCATAAAATAAGCGCAGAGTGCTATCAAATCGATACTGATCGCGGCAAGGTGTATTCCAGCAATTTAGTCATCGCGACCGGCGGTTTGAGCATTCCCAAAATCGGCGCGACAGATTTTGGCTACCGTATCGCCAAACAGTTTGGTCATTCAATCATCGAGCCGCGCCCCGCCCTCGTGCCACTCACCTTTGACGATCAATCTTGGCAGCCCTTCGCGCAACTCGCTGGTCTGGCGTTGCCGATGCAAATCAGCACGGGCGATAAAAAGCAGCGCATGCAGTTTGAGGAAGATGTGCTCTTCACGCATCGCGGGTTGTCTGGCCCCGGCGTGTTGCAAATCTCCAGCTATTGGGCCAACCAAACACCCATCCGGATGAATCTCATGCCTAAAAACACAATGGCAGACATCGCCGCCCTGCTCACCCGCGCCAAGCAAACCTCCCGCAAACTGATTGGCAACGAACTCGCCACCCACGTGCCCAGCCGCTTGGCAGACGCATGGGCCGCGCAAAAACCCGAATGGCAACGCCCCATCAACGAGGCCAGCGACAAAGCCTTGGCGCAATTAGCGGTTGCCTTAAGCCAATGGAGCCTCACGCCCAGCGGCACAGAAGGCTATAAAAAAGCCGAAGTCACCGCAGGCGGCGTCAACACCCGCGAACTCTCCAGCCAAACCATGGCGTCAAGCAAGCAGAAAGGTTTGTACTTCATCGGCGAAGTGGTAGACGTCACCGGCTGGCTGGGCGGCTACAACTTCCAATGGGCTTGGGCCAGTGGGTATGCGTGTGGGGTGGCTTGCGGACTGGGCGGTGCGCAGAAGTTAACCACAGAATGATGGCTCATGAGCTTTTTGACACGAGATTGAATA
>JANMFP010000444.1:0-1500 GCA_031378135.1 Variovorax sp.
CCTCATTGCCATCGACATGCACACGCACCTTGAAGTGTCGTGCCGCAACCCGTTTGACAACTACGGCGAAGAATACGACCGCGCCGCCGACAAGTATTTCAAAAACGCCAAGCGCCCCACGATGCAAGAGACGATTGATTACTACCGCGAGCGAAAAATCGGCTTCGTGAATTTCACCGTCGATGCAGAAAGCAACCTCGGCCGCACCCGCATCACTAACGAAGAAATCGCAGACGCCGCTGCTGCTAACCCCGACATCATGATCGCATTTGGCTCGCTTGATCCGCACAAAGGCAAGATGGGCGCACGAGAAGCGCGCCGCTTAGTCGAGAGCCACGGCGTGCGCGGCTTCAAGTTTCACCCCACCGTGCAAGGCTTCGAGCCTGCCGACAAAATGGCATGGCCGCTGTATGAAGTGATCGCGGAACACAAACTCCCTGCCATCTTCCACAGCGGTCACAGCGGCATCGGCTCGGGCATGCGCTGCGGCGGCGGCCTGCGTTTGCAAAACAGCAACCCGATGCTCTTGGAAGACGTGGCGATCAATTTCCCTGATATGGAAATCGTCATTGCACATCCAAGCTGGCCTTGGCAGGATGAAGCCTTGTCGCTCGCGATGCACAAGCCCAACATCTGGATTGATCTCTCCGGCTGGAGCCCAAAAGATTTCCCGCCCCAGCTTGTGCAATACGCGAATACCTTGCTCAAAGACCGCATCCTCTTTGGCAGCGACTATCCGCTGATTACGCCCGATAAATGGATGAAAGATTTTCTGGAGGCAGGCTTCAAAGAAGCCGTGATGCCGGGGATTTTGAAAGAAAACGCCAAGCGGCTGCTGCGCTTGGCGTAATTTTTCGACCCCACAGTTAGAAGCGCAAGCAGTAGCCAGCGCACGCGTTAAGTATCAACATCAAATCAAACTTTAGGAGAAATACCATGACTCATCTACCCGCCCGCTACGATCACGTCGGTAGCTTCTTGCGCCCGCAATACCTGCTTGAAGCGCGCGCGCAAAAAGCCAAAGGCGAGATCACGCCCGAGCAGTTGCGCGTCGTGGAAGACAAAGCGATTACCGAGATTGTGAAATTTCAAGAGAGCGTGGGCCTCAAAAGCATCACCGATGGCGAGTTTCGCCGCACTTACTTTCACCTTGATTTTCTGGAGCAACTCGGCGGCGTGAAGGTGGGCGAGGTCACGTTGTCGATTGATGCACAAGGCAAAGAGCATTTGATGCCGCCAGCCATTCATGTGGTGGCAAAGGTCACGCATGCCAAGCAAATTCAATTGGCAGACTTCAACTACCTCAAAAGTCAAATTGCCGCTGGCAGCACGCCTAAAGTCACAATCCCTTCGCCCACCATGCTGCATTTCCGTGGCGGCCGCGCGGGCATTGATCGCAAAGCTTATCCAGAGCTTGATCCTGAGTTTTATGACGATGTAGCCAAGGCTTATGGCGATGAGCTGCAATCGCTCTTCAACGCCGGCTGCCGCTATGTGCAG
>JANMFP010000477.1:0-4884 GCA_031378135.1 Variovorax sp.
ATCGTTGAAGCGACCGTTGATTTGGCTTACAAAAACACCACCAATGTTCGTACTGACGCCGTCAGTGCTGCTGGTGTTGTCACAACAGGCAACACAGTAAACGCAGTAACTAAAGCCGGTTTCCGCGTACAAGACGGTAACGACCAAGGCATGGGCACCAGCCGTATCGGCTGGCGCGGTACAGAAGATCTGGGCGGCGGCTTGAAAGCCAACTTCCAGCTCGAAATGGGTCTGCGCGTCGATGACGGTTGCGCAACTGTTTCCAACACTCCTGGCTTGACCGCTCCATTCGGCGGCGCTTCAGGCGGCGTAACTCCAGCAGGCGGTGCTCTGCCAGCTGGTGCTTGCTCTTCCGGCAATTCCGGCGGCAATTTGTTTGGCCGTAATGCATGGGTTGGCGCTTCTGGTGGCTTCGGTGAAGTTCGCCTCGGCCGTCAAGTGTTGGGTTCATTCTCCACACAAGCTAACGGTTGGTCTGCTGGTTCATCCAACGGTCTGTATGACGCTGGCGCTTCCACAGCTCCAGCAATGGGCGGCGTGCGTTTTTCTAACGCGATTCGTTACATCACACCAAACCTCGGTGGTTTCACTGGTTCTTTGATGCTTGCTGCGCCTGAGAACACCTTGTCCAACAACAACGGTATCGTTGGTGCTGGTAACGTTACAAGCAACTCTAAGCCAAAAACTGGTGTTGACTTGGCTCTTGACTACGCAAATGGCCCTTTGTACCTCGGTTTTGGTTACAACACCCGTGGCGCTTCTACTGATGGCGTAGCATCTGGCGCAAGCAACTTCTCTGACAGCAAGACTAAGGCATACACTCTCAGTGCAGCTTTTGATCTCGGTGTTGTGAAGCCATACTTCAACTACACACGTCAAAAGACTGACGGCAGCGCAGTTAACCAGCCAATTCCACAAGTTACTGCATCTGAAGCAGTTGAGAAGGCATTCCAAATTGGTGTTCGCGCACCAATCGGAGCTGCTACTTTGGTTGCAGGCTACGGCAACAGCAAGCTGACTTTTGCGTCTGCTACTGCACTGACTGCTACCACTGCTTCAGGCACTGCAGTTGAAGGCAAAGAGAAAGCATTCCAAATCGGCTTGCAGTATCCACTGTCTAAGCGCACTTTGATTGAGACCAACTACGGCCAATACAAGCACAACCAAAACGGTGCTACAGTTGGCGTTGCTGCAGGTCCAACAGGTCCAGTATCCACAGGTGGTTCACTCGTTACTGCAAGCCAGAAGGTCAATGCATTCAACGTTGGCCTGCGCCACACGTTCTAATTTGATGCGGATGCAAGCATCCGCTGAGAATTAAAAAAATCAAAGCCATTCGGAGTAATCCGAATGGCTTTTTTGTTTGTGCAGCTCAATAATGTAGCCATGAGTTTATTTTGGCGTGTTTTTGTGTCTCACCTATGTATTGGTCTGAGCAGCTTGGTTTTAAGCAGCCTGGTTTTACTCAGCGGCTGCGCTAGCATATCTGCGCCGCCCACTGCAAAGCCTCAGGTCGCCACCGAGCCATCCGCTGCTCCGCAGCCCAATCCTCCAGCCGATCTACAAACCATTTCACCCAACCTATGGCAGCCAATGCACCTGCCCAGCAAACGCAAAACGCTCTATGCGCACGGCCAGCACCAAGGCCGCCAAGCGATCAAGGCCACAGCCAATCGCTCGGCCAGCATGTTTCGCCAGAAGCTGCGCATCTTGCCCAGCGATCTCGGTGCTTTGCAATTTTCTTGGGCTGTGCCCATGCTCATCGAGCAGGCCGATATGGCTGTGCGCGAAACAGAAGATGCACCAGTGCGCGTGATTTTGAGTTTTGAGGGGGATCGCGAGAAGTTCTCTGCCAAAAACAAAATGCTCTCGGATCTGTCGCATGCGCTCACAGGCGAAGAAATGCCTTATGCGACGCTGATGTATGTGTGGTGCAACCAATGCCCCGTAGGCAGCTTGATCACCAATCCTCGCACCGATCGCATCCGCAAATTGGCTGTAGAGTCTGGCAAAGGCCATCTCAATCAATGGCGCGATTACGAGCGCGATATCCGTGCTGATTTCCTGGCAGCCTTCGGCGAAGAGCCCGGCGCGCTCACCGGCATTGCGCTCATGACAGACACCGACAACACCCAAAGCCAAGCCACTGCTTGGTATGGCCCGGTGCGTTTAATAGCGAAGTGATAAACTGAGTTTTCGTATGAAAGCTCATCAAAGTCTTGATTTTTCTTCGCTTTGCAAAGCATTTGATGCTCTTCAGCGTGCACAGCAACGAAGCGCTGGTGCGCCTGACGATGAAGAACTACGCGATGCTTGTATTCAGCGCTTTGAATTCACGTTTGAGCTCTCTTGGAAAATGATCAAGCGGCGCTTGGAGCGCGATCTAGCGAGCTCAGATCAGCTAGATGGGATGAGCTTCAAGGAATTGATGCGCTTAGCTTTTGAGGCTGGGCTGATCGATGCTGTACAGCCTTGGTGGCTGTTTCGTGATATGCGAAACCTCAGTTCACATACGTACAACTCACAAGTGGCCCAACAAGTGCATGCTGTGATTGCCGATTTTGCCTCTGCTTGTGCATTTTTAATAGCGCAACTGGAACGCAAGGGGCTATCCGATGATTGACTTGGCTCCAGAACATCGAAAAGAATTGATCCAGATTTTTAGCGATTATGCGCCGGGCGGCAGGTTAATCGCATTCGGCTCACGCACACTTGGCAAAGCTAAGCCGCATTCTGATTTGGATGTTTTGCTTGATGCTAGGGCAGAGCTGGCGCCACTTGATCGCGCCAAGCTGCGCATGGCGCTGGAAGAAAGCAATCTTCCGATGAAAGTGGACTGGCAGCTTCTGCATGAAGCGCCCGGCTTCATTGCCAGCCAAGCGCATGCTGAGAACACAATGACGCTCAGCGATGCGCCTGTCTCGGGGTAAATCCCCGCACAGTTGGCGCGGCTCTTGCTGCATCATCAACTCTTACTTATTTTTTGCCCCATGATGGGGCTTTAGAGGCTCATGATGAAGATCAAACTTTCCCTATCCTTGCTTGCCGCCAGTATGGTTCTGGCCGGCATGGCCAGCACAGCAGCGGCCAAGACGTTCAAATGGACGAGCGCCAGCGATATTCCAACGCTGGATATCCATTCACAAAACAATGCGCTGGGCAATGGCGTGCATGCTGCGATTTACGAATCACTTGTTTACTACAACAGCAAAACTTTTCAGCCTGAGCCAGCGCTGGCCACAGCTTGGAAGCTGGTGAATCCTTCGCAAATGCGCCTGACCCTGCGCAAGGGCGTGAAATTCTCTGACGGCTCTGCGCTCACCGCCGATGATGTGGTCTTCTCGATCACACGTTCCATGGCGAAAACGTCGAATTTTGGTGTGTTCGCGCAAGGCATCGATAAAGTTGTGAAAGTAGACGACGGCACGATCGACATCATGCTCAAAGGCCCCAATCCTGTGCTGATCAATCAGCTCACCGAGCTGCGCATCATGAGCAAAGCTTGGGCCGAGAAAAACAAATCTGTCGAGCCCAAAGATATTCGTACCAAAGATGAGAGCTTTGCGCACCGCAACGCCATGGGCTCAGGCGCTTTCATGGTCAAAGAATGGCAGCCCGATCAAAAACTCGTGTTGGTGAAAAACCCCAATTGGTGGGGCTGGGCCGATGGCAAAGTTGCACCAACGAACGTGACGGAAATTATTTATACCCCGATCAAAGCAGAAGCCACACGCGGCGCGGCCTTGCTCTCTGGCGAGGTCGATTTCTCGCTCGATCCCAGCCCACAAGATTTACCACGCCTGCGCGCAGCGCCAAGCCTTAAGGTGCTAGATGGCGCTGAAAACCGCACGATTTTCTTCGGCATGGATCAATTTCGCGCTGAGCTTCCTGGCTCCAATATCAAAGGAAAAAATCCTTTGAAGGATGTGCGCGTGCGCAAGGCGCTGTATCAAGCGATTGATATTGCCTCGATCAACAAAGTCACGATGCGCGGCCTCTCGCAGCCTACCGGCGCTTTGGTGTCGCCGCAAGTCAACGGCTGGACGAAGAAGGCCGATGCGCGCCATCCGTTCAACATTGATGCGGCCAAGAAGTTGCTCACCGAAGCTGGCTACCCCGATGGCTTTGAAGTTGATTTCGCATGCCCAAACAATCGTTACATCAACGATGAAGAAATTTGCCAAGGCGTCACAGCCATGTGGGCGAAGATTGGCGTGAAAGCCAAGCTGCGCACTCTGCCACTGGTGACTTACTTCCCCATGATTCAGCGCTACGAAGCCAGCATTTATATGCTCGGCTGGGGCGTGCCGACCTTTGATGCGCTGTACAGCTTGCAATCACTCGTGCGCAGCGTGGGCGTGGGTGGCGATGGCAACTACAACGTGGGCCGCTATTCCAATCCGCAAATGGATGCTTTGGTTGAGCGCATGAAGAAAGAAACCGATCTCAAGAATCGCAACGATTTGATTGAGAAGGCACTCATCTTGTCGCACGAAGATGTGTCGCACATTCCACTGCACAACCAAATCATTCCATGGGCGATGAAGAAGAGCGTGGATGTGGTGCACCGCGCGGATAACCGCATTGATTGGCGCTTGGTTAAGGTCAATTGATCACGCGTGGTCTCTTACAAAGCCCGGTTCGCCGGGCTTTTTTGATGGCGACGACGATAACGACGCGTGGTTTGCTGCCATCGCATGCGCCGTAAAGCTGTGTAAACGCTGCCAACCGATGCCAACGCTTCTTGGGCGACAGCGTTAAACAAGCACAGGAGATTTGCCATGAACAAGAGCATCTTACGGGCCAGTATGAAGGCTGGCATAAAGGCCAGCATGCAAGCCGGCTTGCTGGTCATCTGCACAAGCGGCTTTGCCCAAACTCTGC
>JANMFP010000543.1:0-3016 GCA_031378135.1 Variovorax sp.
CGTCGCAGGCTCTTTTGCCCCGCTCATTGCACAAAACGCACCTAACTTTGGCGCGCCTTCTGTGGTGCAGGTCGGCTTTCGCAAGCAAAAGCTCGGCGACATGGAAATCATTGCGCTGAACGATGGCGTGGTTCGCCGCCCGTTGGCTGCTGAGTTTGTGCGCAATGCGCCGTTGGCTGAAGTGCAAGCGCTGTTGCAATCGCAAAATCTGCCAACTGATTACATCGATGTGCCTTTCACGGCCTTCATGATCGTGGCAGGCAACCGCCGTATCTTGATGGATACGGGCTTTGCAGACAATGGCGCGCCAACCACCGGCCGTCTGCTCGCGAATTTGAACGCAGCAGGCTTCAAGGCGGAAGACATCGACACCGTCGTGCTCACCCATTACCACGGCGACCACATCAACGGCGTACGCAACAAAGCCGGCCAGCTCGTGTTCCCGAAAGCAAAAATCATGGTGCCCACGGTGGAGCATGCCTTCTGGATGGACGACGCCCGCATGGCTGCTGCGCCAGAGGCCATGAAAGGTGCCTTCCAAGGTGTGCGTCGCGTGCTCTCTGGGTTGCCTGCCGATCAGCTGATTCAGTTTGAGCCAGGCAAAGAAATCATGCCCGGCATCAGCAGCGTGGCAGCGTTCGGCCACACGCCTGGCCACACCTTGATCACCGCACAAAGCAAGGGCGAGAAGTTCGCTTACCTCGCAGATTTGACCAACGTTCCTTCGCTGTTTGCGCGCAACCCTGATTGGGCAGTGCAATTCGACATGAACGCAGATGCAGCGCGTGAGACACGTCGCAAAATGTTTGAGATGGTGGTCAACGAAAAAATGCTTGCTGGCGGCTTCCACTTCCCCTTCCCAGCCTTTGGCCGTGTAGAGAAGCTGGGCAACGGGTATGACTTTAAGCCTGTGGCTTGATACGCATTCGATGCATCGAAAAGCCCGCGCCAGCGGGCTTTTTTGTTTTTAATCTTCGTCGCCGCTGAGATTGTCTTCACCGGGCTCGGTGACCAGTGCGCGCGCTTTGAGCTCTGCCTCCAAGGATTGAGCCTGTTTGAAGAAATCTTGCGAGCTGCTAGGGCTTGCGAGTTGCAATGCGGGGCGATATAGATGCGGTGCATGCAGGCGATCGAGCACGGTGCCTTGGCGGCGATGGTTCGTCCACATCAAAAGGGCAAGTGATGAGATCGTGAACACGATCATGAAGAGGCGCAGATTGAAATGGCGCGTCGTGGGCACGATCAGGCGCAGGTGAGCCCAAACGAGCAAGCTCAGAGCAGCCACTGAGACAAGCAAATCCATCTTGCCCAGCGCGCGCCAAGAGAAGCTAAACGATGAGAAATGCATCGCGGCCACGATCACCGTGAGCACAATGCCCACGCCGAGCACGAGGCAGATGTGTTGCCAGTAGTGCGCATGCTTGGTAAAAATCTTGCAGAGCAGTGCCCAGAAGGCGGCCCACAGCGCAATCGCGCCGATCATGCCGAGCGACTGTGTGACGAGATTTTTAGCGCTGTCGTCTGGGTTGAATTCAATCCACTGATCTAGCGCATGGATCAAGGCAAAGATGCCAAACAAGATGAGGGCGAGCAGCCAGGGCTGTATGCGCTGGGTTATTTGATGGGTTGTGTGCTGTTTTTCGTTCAGTGCTGCAAGCGTTGTGTGTTTGGCATAAGGTGTTGTTGCATCAGGTGTTTCAGCTTGCAAAGCACTGTCCTGCACAGCGAGCGCCTCGCTTTGCACGCGCAAGGTGAAATGCTCGCCGCTTAATTGCTCGGTGCGTTGCACTTGGCCTTGGGCATCAAGGTATTCGATGGTCAGAGTATGCGCTGAGGATGGTGGGGCGCTCATTTTTTCGCCCCTTGAATCATCCCATCGGTGGCAGCCTTTGCTTGATCCGCAAAGCTAAATCCATCTACAAAATGTTGCGACAACTTCAAAGCATTCTCAAAGCTCACACCCGTGGCATTCAGCCGCCCGAGCGTGCCAGTGGTTTGCCCCTCTTGAGTGGCCACGAGGATCGATACGCTGTACAAGCCTTTGAACCGCTTGTAAGCGCTCAGGCAGAGCACGGCCTCCACGCGCGGGCTCTTGGGGTTTTGGATGCTGGCTTGCTTGCACAGCGGTTTGGTGGATGGCCGCACGCCACTGAAAAAATACTCGTTTTCAAAGCTCTTGCTGTAGCGATCCATGAAGCGTGTGGCGCCGAGTTTGCTGCCGTCATAGGCTTCGTGCGTTGTGGAGATGCTGCCCAAATTGGCCTCGCCGGTAAACACGCTGGAATCCATGCGGCAATCGGTGCGCGCGAATTGAAAGGCCTTGCTTTCCATCTGCTCGCGCCTGCCCCAGCAGCGTAAAAAATCATCCGAAGGAATCGGGATGCTCACGCCTGCGTTGATTTGTGGCTTCCACGGTGTGCGCATGAAGCGCTCGGTGAGAAGTTGTTGGTATTGTGTGAGTTGCTGCGTGATTGCGTTGTAAAGCGGTGTGGTGATGGGTGCGGCTGCGCGGCTTGAAGCGATCAGCTTTTGCGCATGCTCAGCGGGCACGAGAAAGCTCACTTGCTCGCCATCGAGCCGTTTGGCCACATTGATGCCCACCACTTGCCCTTGCGCATCCAGCGCGGGCCCGCCGCTCATGCCACCATTGATGGCGCCGCTGAAGAACAAGCGCGGCGTGAAGCTGCGCTCGACCAAGCCGTTGTAGGTACCCTCCACCACTGCGAAGCCGACATCGAGCGGATTGCCCAGCGAGAAGATGCGCTCGCCGCGCTGGAGGGCATTGTTCGTGGCTCTGAAATTCAATTGATCGGTGGGTTTAGAGGACAGTGCGCCAGTTTTAATGCGCAGCAAAGCCACATCGTTCACCACATCGATGCCCAGCAAGCTCAGCTCGCCTTTGTCGCCCGAAGGTGTTTCGTACAAAGCTTGGTAGCGATCTGGCTTGAGCGCAACTAAGCTGATCACATGGAAGTTGGAGATCAACAAACCATCGTTAGACACGAAGAAGCCCGAG
>JANMFP010000625.1:0-1953 GCA_031378135.1 Variovorax sp.
CTCGTCACGGAAGTGAAAGAGCTACAAAAAGCCCATTTTTCTCTGCGCATGCAAAAAGCCACGCAGCAACTCAACAACACTTCTCAGTTGCGCGTCACGCGCCGTGCGATTGCACGCGCCAAGACGATTGCTGCTGAGCAAGCCGCCAAGTAATCAGGAGACTCTATGACGGAAGCCAAAAAATCCCTCAAGCGCACCTTGATTGGCAAGGTGGTCAGCGACAAACGCGCCAAGACAGTGACTGTTTTGGTCGAGCGCAGTGTCAAGCATGAGCTGTACAGCAAGATCGTGATGAAATCCAGCAAGTACCACGCCCACGACGAAAAGGGTGAGTACAAAACCGGTGACACCATCGAGATCACTGAATCGCGTCCGATTTCCAAAACCAAGAATTGGGTTGCGACCCGTTTGGTTCAAAAATCAATCGACGTTTGATTCCAAGTTTGGCGTCAATACGCTCAACTCAAAAACGGCTCACAATAGTGAGCCGTTTTGCATTTCAGACAAGCGTTTTATGATTTGCAAAAGCATGCATTTTTAACTTGATCCCTAGGAGAGACACATGATCAAAATTGGCGACAAACTACCCACCAGCACCTTGATGGAGTATTCAGAAATCGAAGGCGAGGGTTGCTCTATTGGCCCGAACGCAGTAGACACGACCAAGGCGAGCGCTGGCAAAACGATTGCACTGTTCGCTTTGCCCGGCGCATTCACGCCGACTTGCTCAGCCAAGCACGTGCCTGGTTATGTCGAGCATTATGAAAATTTCAAAAATGCTGGCGTGGATGAAATTTGGTGCGTGAGCGTGAACGATGCATTCGTGATGGGTGCATGGGCGCGTGAGCAAAAGACCGGCGCCAAAGTGCGCATGTTGGCCGATGGCAGTGCTGCTTTTGCGCGCGCCACAGGCTTAACGCTAGACCTGAATGCACGCGGCATGGGTTTGCGCTCTGATCGCTATTCCATGCTTGTGAAAGATGGTGTAGTGATAACGATCAATCGTGAAGCACCTGGCAAGTTTGAAGTGAGCGATGCATCCACGTTGCTTGCACAAGCCAAGCAGTAAAGTCTGAATTCGCACTCAGCTTCTCGCAAGTACGCTGGGAGGAGCTGAGTGCGAATGCGTGTTGAGGTGGAATGTGTAGAAAACGCTCTTATGAAAGATTGGCAACAAGTCACCACGGTGCCCAGTGAGCTTGGTGAAAGTCCGTTTTGGCATTCGCATGAGCAGATGCTGTACTGGGCTGATATTGCTGGCTGCAAACTGAATCGCCTCAATGCTTTCACGGGCGATGTAGAGGCTTGGCGGATGCCCAGTGAGCCTGGTTGTTTTGCGCCTGCAAAGCTGGGAGGTTTTATCATTGCGCTGCGAGACATAATAGCTCGTGCGCGTAGCTGGGGCGGTGCAATTGAACGCCTACAACAGCTGGATCACGACGCTGCCACCACACGCAGCAATGACGGCAAGTGCGATTCCGCGGGGCGGTTTTGGGTGGGCACGATGTTTGAGCCTCGCACCGCGACAAAAGCAAAATTACATTGCTGGAATGGCGAAGCGTTGCTTCTGAAGCAAGAGCATGCCACTGTTGCCAACACGCTGGCTTTTTCGCCCGACAGCAAAACCGTGTACTGGGCTGATACACCACAGCACATCATCTGGGCTTGGGATTTCAATGTGGCGACAGGTGGAATGACGCATCAACGCGTTTTCAAGCAATTCAGCAAGAAGCCTGAAGGCTGGACGAGTGGGTTGCCGAGCAATGGTGGCTATGGCGGTCGGCCCGATGGCGCAGCCGTGGATACTGAGGGAAATGTGTGGGTGGCGATGTTTGAGGGCAAGCGCGTGGTGCAGCTGTCACCACATGGCATGGAACTGCAAAGCATTGAAACACCCGTGACGACCTGCACCATGCCAGCTTTTGGTGGCGATGATATGCAAACCCTGTACCT
>JANMFP010000632.1:0-3563 GCA_031378135.1 Variovorax sp.
TTTCTCGGGCATGTTGCTCAGCCTCTCCCTGATCGTGGCCATTGGCCCGCAAAACGCCCATGTGCTGCGCATGGGGCTGTTGCGCTCACATATCGGCATCACGGTGGCGGCTTGCGCGATCACTGATTTGCTTTTGATTGGCATCGGTGTGATGGGCTTGGCGAAATTAGGCGAGCTTTCGCCGCAGATCAACGCGGCTTTGGTCGGTGCGACGATTCTGTTTTTGCTCAACTACGGCTGGCAAGCTGGCAAGCGAGCCCTGCTGCCTGCTCAGCAGGGTTTGCAAGCCGCGCAAAAAGATGCGCCGCAAAGCCGTGGTGCAGCGCTTTCAAGCGCATTAGCTTTTTCTTGGCTCAATCCGCATGCGTGGATTGATACCGCTGTGATCATTGGCACGGCATCGCTGGCTTATGGCACGCCGAACAACTGGACCTTTGGCTTCGGCGCAGCCGCAGGCTCAGCGCTGTGGTTTGTTGTGCTGGGTCTGAGCGCCGCAGCTTTGGCCAAGAAACTGGCGCATCCAAACGTGTGGCGCGCCATTGATGTGCTTGTGATGATCACGATGTGGGGCACAGCGGCTTGGCTGGCTTGGGGCTTGCTCAAGCCGTAAGTTAAGCCGTAAGTTACGCCGTAAGTTACGCCGTAAGTTACGCCGTAAGTGCCGCTCAAAAATCAAGCCAACATTTGCCTTTGAAACAATCCGCCGGGCAGCCGCGCGACTTCGCCGAGTAGCTCTAATTCAAGCAATTGCACTTGCAGTTGTGCGGCGGGGATGCCAGTTCGGTCGATCAACATATCTAGGCTGATCGGATCGTGGCCGAGGGCTGTAAGCAGTGGATTTTCTTTTATGTTTTTAAGGCTTTTTGAGGTACTAGCCGGCATAGAATATGCGTTCAGTGCTCCTGAAAACATAGCATCTATCAATTGCGCAGTAGGCTTGCGCGGCAATTCTTCGATCACATCTTGCGCGCTTTCCACGAGCTTGGCGCCTTGCTTGATTAAGTGATGGCATCCTTTAGATTGCGGGCTGTGGATTGAGCCGGGAATGGCGAACACTTCTTTGCCCATATCGAGGGCTTGACGCGCTGTGATGAGCGAGCCTGATTGAATGGCGGCCTCTACCACGAGCGTGCCTTGTGTGAGAGCGGCGATGATGCGATTGCGGCGCGGAAAGTTTTCTGCCAAGGGCGGTGTGCCAATCGGAAATTCAGAAATGATCACGCCAAGTTGGGAGATACGATGCGCCAGATCATGATGGCGCTTGGGGTACACGCGATCCAGCCCCGTGCCCACCACGGCGACTGTGCTGCCTGCAGCACCGCCAAAATCTCGTTGCGCATCAAGTGCACCTTCGTGCGCCGCGCCATCGATACCCAGCGCTAGCCCGCTCACGATATGCATGCCCGATTGCGCAAAAATCTGAGCAAAGCTGCGTGCGTTAGCAAGGCCTTGTGGCGTGGCATGGCGGCTGCCAACGATGGCCATGTCGTCTGGCGTTTCTTTTGCGGCGATGTGTTCGTAGACAGCTTGCACGCCTGTGATGTACAGCAACACAGGGGGATCGGGCAATTGCAGCAGGGCTTTGGGGTAGGCGCTATCGGCTAGGCTGATAACGCTGCGCCATGCGCCATCCGTGTTGGAGAGCCAACGCCAAGTTGCATCGATGAGCGCAGGCAATGATTCGCTAGGCTCAAGCAGAGCTTTCACTTGTGCAGGCTTTAAGCCTGCGCTGAGGCTTGCGGCGCTCTGTGAAAATACTTGCTCGGGCAGACCGAACTTTTGCAAGAGCCGTGTTGCCGTCAGCGAGCCGATGCCATCAGCTGCGCTCAGGCGCAACCAAGCTCCAAGTTCCTCGCTCGTCATTCAATGCTTAAGCTTAAGAATCAGCGAGGATTCACCAAGCGGTCGCCAACTTTGACACCATCATTGACTTGCAAAATCAATGCGTAAGATACCTTGTCAAAGGTGCGGAACACCATGGCCAGACCGTTGCGCTCATCGGGCAATTTGACTTCTTGGCGCGGTGTCGCGGTGTTGTCCGTGACGGTGCGGCCATCTTTAATGATTGCTAATACGTGGCCGATTTCTAAGCCATCGGCGGCTCCCTTGTTGAGGCTGACCACCGCATTTTGTGCAGCGCGAGCCACCACGTTGCCATACATCGACATGACTCGCACGCCTTCAATTTCTTTGCTCGGTGCGCGCGGCGCGTAGGTGGGAAAATCGCGCTTGGGTTCAGGAATCAAACGATCTCCAGCGCGCATTTCTTCTTTGCTGCCCACGATATCGAAGGTTGCGGGCACAATTTCTTGGGGGCCCTTGCCATCTTTGCCTGACGCATCTCGCACGCTTTCGCCGCGAATGAGTTCAGCAGAACCCAAGTATTGCGCTTCGTAGGCCAAAACAACACCGGTCGCGGGATCTTTCAGCGGCACCGCATTTCGATAGACGCGGTAAATCGTTGGCGAGTCTTTCTCGGTGGGTAAATCTTTGGCTTGAGAAGCGCGCGCATACACGCGGTCTCCTTTGACAAAAAGTACACGCTCGTTGTCTGCGCTAATCAAACGTGGGGCATTTAAATGTGCTGTTTCATCAACAAGGATGGGCTCTGCCAGGAAAGGCTCGATCAAATTGGCAGCGATGGTGGGAATGGCGGCATCAGCCAGCGTACCAAAGCGTGTGCGTGGTGATACTTTGACAGTTTGCAAAGCGCCTGTTGCGCCACCTGCGCGCAGCACAGCACGGCCTGAGCTTTTATCCAAGGTCAACACTTGGCCGGGATAGATCAGGTGTGGATTGCGAATCTCGTTTAAGTTCATGCCCCACAGCTCAGGCCAGCGCCATGGCTGGTTGAGGAAAAGGCCAGAAATCGCCCAAAGCGTGTCGCCGCTTTTCACTGTGTAGCTCTCGGGTGCATTCGGTGAAAGCTCATCGAGCGCGACGCCAGCCTGCGCGACGCGTTGTGCGGTGGCTTTTTGAGCGGGGGTGGTGATGTTTTGAGCCGTGGCGAGTCCCATTGACAGGCTTGACAAACCAAGGATTGAGGCCAAAGCCAGGCGCAAGGCCAAAATACGGTGTGGATTGTGGTGCTTCATGCGTGTTTTTTCACCATGTTGAAACTAGAAATTACTGTCAATTTTGATCTTAACCTATTGATTTGGCAAGATTTCTTGAGGTTTTTATCTTTTCACAGGCATCGAGCAGGCTGAAATATTGCGAAAATACATCATTTCCAGCAGCAACAGACTTTTCGCGCTGGATTATTCTCTTGCAAGCCCCAACTTTAGCCCATGACTTCTGCCCAAATTCTTCCCATTCTCACCTACCCCGATCCACGCCTGCACAAATTGGCTGAGCCTGTGGTCGTGCAGGCTGGTTTAGATCAACGCATCCAGCAGCTCATTGCTGACATGCTGGCCACAATGTACGACGCGCAAGGCATTGGCTTGGCCGCGACGCAGGTCGACGTGCATGAGCGTTTGATCGTGATCGATGTGAGCGAGGAGCGCAATACGCCTTTGGTGTTGATCAACCCAGAAATTCTTTGGGCGAGCCCAGAGAAG
>JANMFP010000055.1:0-12595 GCA_031378135.1 Variovorax sp.
CCTGCTTGATAAGCGCGGCGAAAACTTCGATGCTTACATGGCGCAGCCTCATCTGGAGCAATACCACTTCATCGGCAAAGACATCGTCACCTTCCACACGCTCTTCTGGCCCGCGATGCTCAAATTCAGCGGCCGCAAAACACCGAATAACGTCTTCGTCCACGGCTTCCTCACGGTGAACAACGGTGAAAAAATGAGCAAGAGCCGTGGCACGGGCCTAGATCCACTCAAGTACCTGAATCTCGGCATGAATCCCGAGTGGCTACGCTATTACCTCGCCGCCAAACTCTCAGCGCGCAATGAAGACATCGATTTCAATGCAGAAGATTTCATGCTGCGGGTGAATAGTGATTTGATAGGGAAATTCGTCAACATCGCCAGCCGCGCTGCAAAATTTTTAGAGAACGGCAAAATTGTTGGCTCCCCGAAGACAGATGATGCTGAAGCGCTAGTTGTTGCGGTCAAAAATCTGTATGAAGAGCGTGAATTCGGTAAAGCAATTCGCGAAATCATGACTTTCGTTGATCAAGTGAACGCAGATTTTGACTCCTGGGCTCCTTGGAAACTAGCCAAGAACGGCGATAAAGCAGCAGCAGCGGTAGTCAGTAGCGGCTCTCTTCGTGCGTTCAAAGTAATTGCTGCATGCCTAAAACCTGTTCTCCCTGCTCTAGTGCGCGAAGCTGAAGCGTTTCTAAACTGCGGATCAATCACTTGGGGCGATGCGGCTACACCTTTGCCAGAGGGTCATCTCATTGGCGAGTACCAGCACCTCATGCAGCGCGTCACCAAAGAGCAGCTTGAAGCGCTTTTTGAGCCTCCAGCCGGCATGGAATCTGCGCAGAGTGCTATTGAATCAGTAGTAGCCACCATACCGGGCGGCAAGGAAATCGCGCCCACCATCACCATTGATGATTTCACCAAGATCGATCTACGTATTGCCAAAATCGTCAACTGCGAAGCAGTGGAAGGCTCTACGAAGCTGCTGCGCCTCACCCTTGATGTGGGTGAAGGGAAAACGCGAAACGTCTTCAGCGGCATCGCCAGCATGTACAAGCCCGAGCAGCTCGTGGGCAAGCTCACGGTGATGGTGGCCAACCTCGCGCCGCGAAAGATGAAATTCGGCATCAGCGAAGGCATGGTGCTCGCCGCCAGCCACGCCGATGAAAAAGCCCAGCCTGGCATCCACATTTTGGAGCCGTGGCCAGGCTCGCAGCCGGGCATGCGCGTGAGCTGAATAAGCGCTAGTCTTAAAGGCGCTTATTTCGCTCCCGTCATTCCATTTCTCGAATCCTCAGGGTCCAACCCCGTCTCGGTGCGCAGCACACGCAAATCGCTGTTCATCACAGCGCTGAAAATCATGCTTGTGTTGTTCTGATCGGCAAGATAGCGCCAGTTGTAATACGTTTCTTTTTTCAGATCGTAAGTGGTCACCTTAGCTGGCTTGCCCAGCATTTTGCGCACGTCTTCCATCATCATGCCGGGCTGCACTTTGGCAAAGTTCGCAGGGGTGAGCACTTGGCGCAGCGCGCTCATTTTTCCATCGGTGCCTATTGAGATCATGTAGTTGCGGTGGCCGGAGGGTTGGCGGTTGTATTCAAAAATACGCACACCGTTCTCGCCATCCCAGATTTTCTCTGGCTCGCCGAATTTGGTGCGCACATCGGCCTCAGTGGCCACGCCCTCTTCGAGCTCCATGATGTGCTGCTGATCGCAGGCCGTCAGCCCAAGCAGACTCGTGAGAAATCCCATGAATATCACCTTTCTCCATGCGGCTAGAAAAGAACACAGTGTCATTGTTTTAAGCATCGTGCTGCCCCCGGTAAAATATGCATTCTGATCTAAAGCAGTGTAATTCGATGCCTTCCATTAAATCCTTCCTTGCCAATTTGTTTCTAAAAAACGGCGACTACCGCTCCGATGCCACGAATTTCATCGCCGATATGAAGCGCGCCCGCCCTGAGCTGGATGCGCAGCAGCGCGCAGGCCGAGCCATGCTTTGGGATAAGAACGTCAACCTGAGCCAAGCGGCCGACATGCAAGCGGGTGATGTGAAGAAGCAGGCCTACACGTATCAAACCAAGGCTTGATTGCACTTGCTCGTCTGATTCGATCTGCTGCAACGACATAGCAAGCACCGCGTGACCGATCCGCTCAACACCACATCCGCCAGCTTGCCACCTGCATCGCTCGCTGAATTGTCAGGCATGCCTACCGTGCTTGACAACGTAGCGATTGCGCGCCTGTATGGCGAGCCGCTCTTTAAGATGCCGCAGGATTTATACATCCCGCCCGATGCGCTAGAGGTATTTTTAGAAGCGTTTGAGGGCCCGCTGGATTTGCTGCTGTATCTCATCCGCAAGCAAAATTTCAATATTTTGGACATTCCCATGGCGGGCGTGACCAAGCAATATTTGAGCTACGTGGATGAGATCCGCAATCACAATTTAGAGCTGGCCGCTGAATATTTGCTCATGGCAGCGATGCTGATTGAGATCAAATCGCGCATGCTCTTGCCGCCGAAGAAAACGGAAGACGGCAAAGAGCCCGAAGATCCGCGCGCCGAGCTGGTGCGCCGCTTGCTCGAATACGAGCGCATGAAGCTGGCTGCGCACAAGATCGATAGCCTGCCCACTTTTGGCCGCGATTATTTGCGCGCGCAAGTCATCATCGAGCAATCGCTCGTGCCGCGATTTCCGGATGTGCATGTGGTGGATTTGCAGGACGCGTGGCGAGATATTTTGCGACGCGCCAAGCTGATCCAGCATCACAAAATCAGCCGTGAAGAGCTCTCTGTGCGCGAGCACATGAGCATGGTGCTCAAGCGTTTGCAAGGCCGCAAGTTTGTGGAGTTTGAGGAACTGTTTGACCCAAGCCAGGGCACGCAGGTGCTCGTTGTCACGTTCATTGCTTTGCTTGAATTGGGCAAAGAAACGCTGATTGAGATCACGCAAGCCGAAGCGTATGCGCCGATTTATGTGCGCTTGGCCTATACGCCAGCAAGCTAATTGCTATTATTAGCATAGCACTCTGCGCAATATATATGCCGGCTAGAGGGCCAAAACGGCATTAAAAATAGATATTTATCGCTTGTACACACCCCAAGCCATGGAATCCACTACACTCGCGCCAATTTCTATCGGAGGATCGAATGACTGACTCCCAAAATACTGTCAACAGCACTGTAGTCAACACAGCTGTATATGGCGCTGGCAAGCAGAGCGTTGATGCGCCCCGCAAGCCCATCTCGCTGCCGCGTTTGGCAGAGATGCGCGCTCGCGGCGAAAAAATCACCATGCTCACCGCCTATGACGCGACGTTTGCCAGCGTCATGGATGCTGCCGGTGTCGATTGCATTTTGGTCGGCGATTCGCTGGGCATGGTGTGCCAAGGTTTGCCGAGCACCGTGGGCGTGAGCTTGGAGACGATGCGTTATCACGTCGAGAGTGTGTTCCGCGGATTGCAGCGCAGCAATGGAACGACATGGCTCATCGGCGATCTTCCCTTCGGCACGTATCACGAGAGCAAGGAACTTGCCCTGCGCAGCGCTACTGTGTTGATGCAAGCGGGCGCGCACATGGTCAAGTTAGAAGGCGGCGGCTGGACGGCGGAGATCGTACGCTTTCTCGTGGAGCGCGGCATTCCTGTGTGCGCGCATCTGGGCCTCACGCCGCAGACCGTGCATGCGCTGGGCGGCTATCGTGTGCAAGGCAAGAGCGATGAAGCAGCGGCTACTTTGCACCGCCATGCACATGAGCTGCAAGACGCTGGCGCGCAAATGCTGGTGCTTGAAATGGTGCCGCACGCGCTGGCCACATCGCTGACTGAAGAGCTCAAAATTTGTCACACCATTGGCATCGGTGCGGGCAAAGGCTGCGCGGGGCAAGTGCTGGTGTTGCACGATATGCTGGGCATCAATCTTGGTCGCATGCCAAAGTTCGTCCATAACTTTTTGGCAGAGACGCAAGGCGATGTGAAACAGGCCTTTGCAAATTACGTCAACGCTGTGAAGAGCGGTGCGTTTCCCGATAACGCCATACATGCTTGGTGAATTTGATACTGTCGCGAGGGGAGAGTAATATGAAAATTTGCAAAACAATAGCTGAGTTGCGCATCGCGCTCGAAGGAAGAAAATCCGCCTTCGTGCCTACGATGGGCAATCTGCATAGCGGCCACATCGCGCTGATGAATTTGGCTGTGGCGCAAAAGCGCGAAGGCAAAGCAGACACAGCAGTCGCCAGCATCTTCGTGAATCGCCTGCAATTCCTTCCGCATGAAGACTTTGACAGCTATCCGCGTACTTTTGAGAGCGATTGCGCGCAGCTAGAGGCCGCTGGCTGCGATGTCGTCTTCGCGCCGCTAGAACGAGACATGTACCCCGAGCCGCAGGGCTATAAAGTGCATCCACCGGCTGGCCTAGCAGACATCTTAGAAGGCCATTTCCGCCCTGGTTTCTTCGTTGGCGTCAGCACAGTGGTGATGAAGCTCTTTCAAATCATGCAGCCGAGCATCGCTATCTTTGGGAAAAAAGATTATCAGCAACTCATGGTGATCCGCAACATGGTGCGGCAGATGGCGATGCCGATTGAGATCATTGGGCATGAGACTGAGAGAGCTGCGGATGGCTTGGCTCTCAGCTCGCGCAACGGCTATTTGAGCGAAACTGAGCGTGCAGAGGCTGTGCATTTATCTCGCGCCTTGAAAGCGCTGATTGCGGAGCATGCAGCTGGTGGGCAAGCCATCGCTACGCTAGAAGCCACAGCCATTGATGCACTCACTGCACGCGGCTGGCAACCCGACTACTTAACGCTGCGTCGACGCGCTGATCTGCAAGCGCCTAGCGCGCAAGATGCTGTTGGCAACTTAGTGGCGCTGGCTGCTGCGCGTTTGGGCAAAACTCGGCTCATTGACAATATTGAGTGTTGATTTGATACCGTTTTAGGCAGATAGCCGGTGTATTTATTGCGCAGAGTGCTATTGATTTAAGAGTATTTCTCTCTTGCTGTTTCGCTCCACCTCTTGTACCTGCGGCCTAGCGCGACGTTATTGCCTCAGGAATATTTTTGAAAACACACGCGACTAAGCGCTTCACAAACTAAGCCTCTCCCCGCGCGCCTTCCAAAAATATTCCCGATCCAACAACATCACGCTCTCCGCTGGCTGAAACGCTTTGCATTTAATGCACGCGTGCTACATTTCGCGTGTGCAAATACTGCAATCAACGTATGAACAAAGCTGTGCAAATTTTTCTTAGCATCATCGCCATCGGCCTAGCATCTGCTGCGATAGTAGTCTTCATACAGCAACTCACAGGCGAAAGGCCTGCTGAGTACTTGTACCCATGCTTTCTAATGGGCGCAAGTTTTTTATCTGGCTGTCTCGCATGGAACTTTGGGTCAGATGCCGGTTCATCTGAGATTTGCAGTTCTGATGATGTCGCTTCGGAAAGCCCTTCAATATTGACAAAGCTTGAATCGGATTGATCACCAATTCATCCATTCAATTTCCCAGCGGAGACCATTGGGTGTTTGAATCGGAAATTTTTTGGAAGGCGCGCGGGGCGAGGGTTAGTCAGCAATACCGTCTATCGCGTGTTTTTTCAAAAAATTTGCTGAGGCAAATGCCAAATGGTAGGCCGCAGGTGCAAAAGGTGGCGCTCGATGTTTACGTTCAAACAATGTGAGCAGAAATGAAATGGATGGTGCTCGCCGCGAAGACAGAAAACGGGGTCAGAGCCCAATTTCGTATTTGCATCGTTGCGCTCCGGAGAAGCTGTTTTCCTGAATTGGGATCTGACCCCATTTTCTGTCTTCGCTACTTTTTATGTAGCACTCCACGCAGGTAATACGCCGGCTAAAGCCTAAAAAGATCTTAAGCGCCCACGCAATCCGCGTAATACTGCTTCACGCCGTCTTTGCCGACTTCTTCTACCAAGCCGTGAATATCGTTTTCAAAGCCGGGGCACTCTTTGGCGAATTCGCGGTTGAATTTGAGGTAGTCAACGATGCGCTTGTTAAACACTTCGCCGGGGATGAGCAGCGGGATGCCGGGTGGATAAGGCGTGACCAAGCCTACCGTGATGCGGCCTTCTAGCTTGTCGATTTCTACGCGATCCGTCTTGCGGCGCGCGATGTGCGCGTAGGCATCTGATGGCGTCATCGCGGGCTCTAGGCTGGAGAGATACATCTCGGTCGTGAGCCTTGCGATGTCGTATTTGGCGTAGAGGTTATGCACGTGTTGGCACAAATCTTTGAGGCCCATCTTCTCGTAATGCGGATGCTTTTGGCAAAACTCAGGAAGGATGCGCCACATCGGTTGGTTACGGTCGTAATCGTCTTTGAATTGCTGCAAAGCAGCGAGCAGCGTGTTCCAGCGGCCCTTGGTGATGCCGATGGTGAACATGATGAAGAAGCTGTAGAGCCCCGTCTTCTCAATGATCACGCCATGCTCGGCCAAGAATTTGCTCACAATGCTGGCAGGGATGCCGGTCTTGGCGAATTTGCCATTCAGATCCATGCCTGGCGTGACGACCGTGCTCTTGATCGGATCGAGCATGTTGAAGCCTTCAGCCAGATTGCCAAAGCCATGCCAATTGCGAGCGACGTTGTCGCCGTTTTTCGTGGTGCGCTTTTCCGCTTTGATGATCCAGTCGTCAGCCTTGCCAATGCCGTCTTCCGCCAGCTTGTCGGGGCCCCACACTTTGAACCACCAATCTTTGCCGTATTCAGCATCGACCTTGCGCATGGCGCGGCGGAAATCCAGCGCTTCGGCGATGCTTTCTTCTACCAGCGCTTTGCCGCCGGGCGGCTCCATCATCGCAGCGGCCACATCGCAGCTGGCAATGATGCTGTATTGCGGCGAGGTACTGGTGTGCATCAAATACGCTTCGTTAAACAGCGCGCGATCCAGCTTGCGGTTTTGCGCATCTTGTACGAGCACATGACTGGCCTGCGAAATACCGGCGAGCAATTTGTGTGTGGACTGCGTGGCATACACCACCGCTTCTTTCGGGCGCACACGCTTTTTGCCCATCGAGTGATAGGTGCCATAAAACGGATGAAAGGCGGCATGCGGCAGCCATGCTTCGTCAAAGTGCAAATTCTCTACATAGCCATCGAGCATGCTCTTGATGGCTTCGGTGTTGTAGCAAATGCCGTCGTAGGTCGATTGTGTGAGCGTGAGCACGCGCGGCTTGATCTTTTTTGGATCCACACCTTTGAGCAATGGATTGGCTTTGATCTTAGCCATGATGCTGGCGGGCTCAAACTCTTCCTTCGGAATCGGGCCGATGATGCCGAAATGGTTGCGCGTGGGCTTCAAGAACACAGGAATCGCACCCGTCATGACGATGGCATGCAAAATGGATTTGTGGCAATTGCGATCCACCACCACCACATCGCCGGGCGCCACCGTGTGATGCCAGACCATTTTGTTGGATGTGCTTGTGCCGTTGGTGACGAAGAAGCAATGATCTGCATTAAAAATGCGCGCAGCATTTTTTTCCGACTCGCCAATCGCGCCATCATGATCAAGCAATTGGCCCAGCTCTTCTACGGAATTACACACGTCGGCGCGCAGCATGTTTTCGCCAAAGAATTGGTGAAACATTTGGCCAATAGGTGATTTTAAAAATGCCACGCCGCCCGAATGGCCTGGGCAATGCCACGAGTAGGAGCCGTCTTCGGCGTAATCGAGCAAGGCTTTAAAGAAGGGCGGCTGGATGCCTTCGAGGTAGCTTTTAGCCTCGCGCGTGATGTGTTTGGCGACGAATTCTGGCGTGTCTTCAAACGCATGCAAAAAGCCATGCAGCTCGCGCAAAATATCATTGGGCAAGTGGCGGCTGGTCTTGGTTTCGCCATAGATGTAGATCGGTACATCGGCATTTTTGCGGCGCACCTCTTGAATGAAGTTGCGCAGATTCAATACTGCGGGATCCAGATCAGGCCCGGGCGTGAATTCATCGTCATCCAAGCTCAAGATAAATGCACTGGCGCGGCTTTGCTGCTGCGCGAATTGGCTCAGATCGCCATACGCCGTTGCGCCGAGCACTTCAAAGCCCTCGCCTTCGATGGCTTGCGCGAGCGCTCGGATGCCCAAGCCAGAGTTATTTTCGGAGCGGAAATCTTCGTCGATGATGACAACGGGAAAGCGGAATTTCATGGCGTGTTTGCCCTATGGAGGATGCAGAAAGAGGCGATAGCGCGAAGTGTACGGATATTCTGTGGCATAAGAGTTGCGCGGGCCTTGCAAAAGGGGCGAATTGCCCCAAAATGTGGTGCATCTCACACAATAAAAGGAGCATGGGTCATGGAAGCATCAACACTTTGGTGGATTGCAGCGGTGGTTTTGGTCATTGCTGAGTTGTTGACTGGCACAGTGTATTTGTTGGCTGTGGCGCTTGGCTTGGTGGCAGGCGCGCTGGCCGCACACGCGGGCTTGAGTTTGACGCTTCAAACTTTGTTTGCGGCATTCGTGAGCGTAGGTGCCACGCTGGCTTGGCATTTCAGCAAAGCCCGGCAGCGCAGAACCAGTATTGCACCGGCCACGTCGAACGCAGATGTGAACCAAGACATTGGCGCTCAAGTGCAGGTGGATGCTTGGAATACCGATGGCACAGCTCAGATCAGCTATCGCGGTGCACAATGGACCGTCTTGGCTATTGCAGGTGCGGCGCATTTAAGCGGAGCGCACCGCGTGAAGGAAGTCATCGGCAGTCGGCTGGTGGTGGAAAAGATTTAAGAATTATTTTTGAAAGAGAAGCACCATGGAAATCGCAATTATTCTTCTGGTATTGGCGTTTATTTTTATCTCACGCACAGTGCGCATCGTGCCGCAGCAGCATGCATGGGTGCGAGAGCGCTTGGGCAAATACCACGACACGCTCACGCCCGGCCTGAATTTCGTCATTCCATTCATTGACAAAATTGCCTACAAGCACGTGCTCAAAGAGATTCCACTCGATGTGCCGAGCCAAGTGTGTATCACCAAAGACAACACGCAATTGCAGGTCGATGGCATTTTGTATTTTCAAGTCACCGATGCAAAGCTAGCAAGCTACGGATCGAGCAATTACCTAATGGCGATTTCCCAGCTCGCGCAAACCACGCTGCGTAGCGTGATCGGTAAATTGGAACTCGACAAGACTTTTGAAGAGCGTGCCACGATCAATCATTCTGTGATTGCAGCCATTGATGAAGCAGCACTCAACTGGGGCGTGAAAGTGTTGCGCTACGAGATCAAAGATCTCACACCTCCTAAAGAAATCTTACATGCCATGCAATCGCAAATCACCGCCGAGCGCGAGAAGCGTGCGCTGATTGCAGCATCAGAAGGCCGCCGCCAAGAACAAATCAACATCGCCACTGGTGAGCGCGAGGCTGCCATTGCCCGCTCTGAAGGCGATAAACAAGCTGCGATCAACAATGCAGAAGGTCAAGCGGCAGCGATCATCACTGTTGCCGAGGCCAATGCCAAAGGCATCGCTTTTGTGGCTCAAGCCATAGAGCGCCCTGGTGGCTTGCAAGCCGTGCAGCTCAAAGTGGCTGAGAAAGCAGTAGAGGCTTACAGCAAAGTAGCCGCTGATGCCAGCACCACGCTGATCGTGCCTGGCGATATGACGCAAGTCTCCACGCTGATCGCGTCGGCCATGAAGATGACGCAAATCGGCGTGCCGAGTAAGTAAGCAATGAGTGTTGCAGCCAAAAACGTCCTCGGCACACCGCTTGTGCCTTGCTCCTACGACCCACTGACGGGCTACTACCGCGATGGCTGCTGCAACACCGATGAGCATGACCATGGCACGCATGTGGTCTGCGCGAGGGTGACGCAGGAGTTTTTGGTGTATCAGCTCGAGCGCGGCAACGATCTCATGACACCGCGCCCCGAGCACCGCTTTGCAGGCCTTCAAGCAGGCGACCGCTGGTGCTTGTGCGCGAGCCGCTGGAAAGAGGCCTTCGATGCAGGCGTCGCCCCACCTGTGGTGCTGGAGTGCACACATGCCAAGGCGCTTGATTTTGTGACCTTGGAGCAACTCAAAAGCTACGCCTTGACGGCCTCTGCCAAACCTGACTCCCGGTAAACTGTTGAGCGCATGTCCTACAAGGCTATGCGCCTGCGGCTGACTATCGTTTTTGCATAAGAGCAGCACCATGGCTGCTTGTGCCTACAAACGAAAGCAGCCATGAAAATCCAAACACAAAATAGCCCAGAGCGCATCAAACTCGGTGAGTTGATCGAAGACATCACGGTGGCGATGCTCACCACCCGCAACGAATCAGGCGACTTAGAAAGCCGGCCCATGGCGCCTCAAGAGATGGACAGCGCAGGCAATATTTGGTTTTTAACTGCCAACCATTCCGAAAAAACCAACCATCTATCGCAAATTAACCTGACCTTCACGCACCCCAGCCACGGCACTTATGTATCGCTTTCTGGGCATGGCGAGATCAGCACAGATCGCACACACATCCATCGCTTATGGAGCGCGTTTGCCAAGCCTTGGTTTCCAGATGGCCCTGATTCACCCCAGGTTGCGCTCTTGAAATTCGTCCCCAACAGCGCAGAGTATTGGGATGCGCCGCATAGCAGCACAGTGCGCCTCTTTGCCATGGCCGCCTCCATTGTTGCTGGCAAGCCAATTGGCTTAGGCGATCATGAAACGCTCAAACAACTTTGAGCCTGCCGCCACTTTTTTTCACATCTCTTTTTTAGGATTTCTCATGACCATCAGCACCATTTTGTTGATCATTTTGGTTTTACTACTGATCGGCGCTATCCCAAGCTGGCCGCACAGTAAAAGCTGGGGCTATGGCCCAAGTGGAGGCCTAGGCTTGGTGATTGTGGTCCTCATCGTCCTGCTCCTCATGGGGCGGCTTTAATGGCTCGACGCAGTTTGTATGGCGGCTGGCTATGTGCTTTGACCATGCTGGCGCTGTGCGGCTGCAGCCAATTGCCAATGGTGCAGAGATTGAATGCCGCAGGTACTGTGTTGGTTAGCATAACCGATCAGCCCTCCGGCGTATCGCAGACGATCAACGCTACGCCGATGAATGCGGGCAACAGCGTGCAGCTGCTCCAAGACGGGCAAGCCACCTACCAAGCCATGCTCAAAGCCATCGAGGCAGCACAAGATCACATCCATGTTGAGACGTATATTTTTGATAACGATGAGGTTGGCAGAAGTTTTGCGGCCATCTTGATGGACAAACAACAACAAGGCGTTCAGGTTCATTTGATCCGTGACAGCGTAGGCACTTTTTCTACGCAGCCTGAGTTTTTCGAGACGCTCAAAAGCACGGGCATCAAAGTTCTTGAGTTCAACCCCATCAATCCATTGATGGCAAAAAAAGATTGGTCGTTGAACCAGCGAGACCACCGCAAACTGCTGATCGTTGATGGGCAGAAAGCCTTCTTAGGCGGTATCAACATCAGCAGCGTCCATTCAGGTGGCTCATTTGGCAAAAGATCGCGCCGCCCCAACCCAGACGCAAAAGCTTGGCGCGATACGCATGTTCAACTGCAAGGACCCGTGGTTGCAGATTTACAGAAATTGTTTCTCGCGTCGTGGGACAAGCAAAAAGGTGAGCCCTTACCACCTAAAAATTATTTTCCAGACATCAAACTCGCCGGTTCCACGCAGGTCAGAGCCATCGGCAGCACGCCAGATGAGCCTTACAGCCAGATGTATGCCGCTTTACTGACCGCCATGAACGAAGCGCGCACCAGCATTTACCTGACCAACGCTTACTTTGTGCCCGATCCACAACTTTTGGCAACGTTAGAAGCTGCCCGACGCCGTGGGGTTGACGTGCGCTTGATCTTGCCCGGCAAGACGGATTCTTGGTTGGTTTTTCACGCGGGCCGCTCGCACTATTCACGGTTGCTGCAAGCTGGCGTGAAGATTTACGAACTGCGCCCCACGATTTTGCATTCCAAAACTGCTTTGATCGACGGCGTATGGGCGTCGGTGGGTTCGACCAATTTGGATTGGCGCAGCTTTCTGCACAATGATGAGCTAGACGCCATCATTTTGGGCGCAGAATTTGGCAGCCAATTGAAAGCGGTTTTTGACAAAGACTTGGCCAACTCCGATGAAGTCACCTTGGCACAATGGCAGCGCCGCTCACTGGATTTGCGGCTCAAAGAAGGTTTTGCACGCATTTGGGAGTATTGGCTATGAAAATCAACGCGATGCATTTGCTGGTGAGCTACGGCGCTGCTGCAGCTGTGATGTTTGTGATTGACATGATCTGGCTGGGCTTCATTGCCAAGCCTTGGTACCAAGCAGGCATGGGCCACTTGATGGCTGCCGAGCCCAACTTGATTGCTGCGGCTGTGTTTTATCTGCTGTTCCCACTGGGACTGATGCTGTTTGCTGTTCTGCCCCAAGCTGCAAGCATCGGGCTATCGAAAGCAGCTTTATGGGGCGCGGCATTTGGTTTTTTTGCCTATGCCACCTATGATTTAACGAACCTTGCAACGCTGAAGAATTTTCCCATCAGCCTCGCTTTGCTAGATATGACATGGGGCGCTTGCGTGAGCGGTGTATCGGCCGCAGCCGGAAAGGCCGCATACGACTACTATATGACAGCAGTTTAGC
>JANMFP010000056.1:0-20303 GCA_031378135.1 Variovorax sp.
GATTGAGCGCGCATTTGGCCGTAAGCTCGCCGATATTTTTGAAAGCTTTGATCAAAAGCCGATTGCTAGCGCATCGATAGCACAAGTGCATTTCGCCATGCTCAAAACCAAAGAGGGCCAGTTGCGCGAAGTCGCTGTGAAGGTGCTGCGCCCTGGCATGCTGCCGGTGATTGACAAAGATTTGAGCCTGATGCGCATGATGGCCGGTTGGGTGGAGGGCTTGTCTGCAGATGGCAAGCGCTTGAAGCCGCTGGAGGTGGTGGCCGAGTTTGATAAGTATTTGCATGACGAGCTCGATCTTGTGCGAGAAGCGTCCAACGCCGCGCAGTTGCGCCGCAATATGGCGGGCTTGAATCTCGTGATGATCCCCGAAATGTTTTGGGATTTGTGCCATACCGAAGTGATCGTGATGGAGCGCATGAAGGGCATTCCGATCAACCAGATCGATACGCTCAAAGCCGCAGGTGTGGATTTTAAAAAGCTCTCGCGTGATGGCGTCACGATATTTTTCACGCAAGTGTTTCGCGATGGTTTTTTCCACGCCGATATGCATCCCGGCAACATCCAAGTCAGCACGGCCGCTGATTCGTTTGGCCGTTATATTTCACTCGATTTCGGCATTGTGGGCACGCTGACCGAGGTCGATAAAGATTACCTCGCGCAAAACTTTGCTGCCTTCTTCCGCCGTGATTACAAGCGCGTGGCTGAGCTGCATATTGAATCGGGCTGGGTGCCTGCGCAAACGCGTGTTGATGAGTTGGAATCAGCCATTCGCGCAGTGTGTGAGCCATTCTTTGATCGGCCCCTGAAGGAGTTGAGCTTGGGCATCGTGCTCATGCGTCTCTTCCAAACCTCGCGCCGCTTCCAAGTAGAGATTCAGCCGCAGCTCGTTTTGCTACAAAAGACCTTGCTCAATATTGAAGGTCTCGGCCGCCAGCTCGATCCAGATTTGGATTTGTGGGCGACTGCCAAGCCGTTCCTTGAAAAGTGGATGCTAGAGCAGGTCGGCCCGCAGCGATTTACCGATGCGATCAAAGCACAAGCACCGCGCTACGCAAAATTAGTGCCTCAGCTTCCGCAGTTACTCACGAATTATTTGCAGCGCAACGAAAAAGGCGGCAACGATGCGCTCATCAAAGAACTCCTGCAGGAGCAAAAACGCACCAATGCTCTGCTGCAAAAAATCGTCTACGGCGCTATTGGCTTTGTGGTCGGCATGGCGCTGATCATGCTCTACCTAAGAATTCGGCTGTGGTGAATTTTTCTAGATTTTAAGATAAAACAGCGATTGCCCGGCATAGAATATGCGCAGTACGCTATAAAATTTATAGCGATTTTTCGTAACCCAGTTTCTGCGTAAAAACCCTTTGTCGCCAGAAATTGCGTGTGAATTGGCATGCAAGATGCATAAAATCCCACTCATTCTTTGCGTGGAGACTTCAAGCCGTGAATTCCTTGATTACTTTTGTTGCTTTTTATCTGGCCGTGACGATTTGTGTTGGCCTTGTTGCTGCGCGCCGCGTCAAGAGCTCGGCGGATTACATGGTGGCAGGGCGCAGTTTGCCGCTGTATATGAATATGGCCACGGTGTTTGCGACATGGTTTGGCGCGGAGACGGTGCTATCTGTCTCGGCGACGTTTGCCAAGGATGGCTTAGGCGGCATTCCGGGCGATCCGTTTGGCGCATCGGTTTGCCTGGTGCTCGCGGCCTTGCTCTTTGCCAAGCTGTTTTATCGCATGAACCTCATGACGATTGGCGATTTTTACAAGCAGCGCTACGGCCAAGGCGTGGAGGTGATCACGAGTTTTGCTATCGTCGCTTCTTATTTGGGCTGGACGTCCGCACAAATGACGGCGCTGGGCTTGGTGATTCATGTGCTCTCGGGCGGCGCAGTGGCGCTGAATACAGCGATTCTGATCGGCGCTGGCGTGGTGATGATCTACACGCTCTTTGGCGGCATGTGGTCGATTGCGTTCACCGATTTGCTGCAAACCATCGTCATCATCATCGGCCTGAGCCTCGTGGCATGGCTGGTCAGCGATATGGCGGGCGGCGCGCAAAAAGTGATTGCCCAAGCCGCAGCCGATGGCAAATTCAATTGGATGCCCACCGATTCGAAAGGCTGGTGGGCGATGGCGGGCGCTTTCTTCGCATTCGCTTTCGGCTCGATTCCGCAGCAAGATGTGTTTCAGCGCATGACGAGTGCGAAAGACGAAAAAACGGCAGTGCGCGGCACGGTTTTTGGCGGTTTGATTTACTTCGCTTTTGCTTTTGTACCCATCTTCATCGCTTACGCAGCGGTGGTGACCGATCCAAATCTAGCGAAGCTGTTTGGTGGCGATGATGCGCGCGAAATCCAAAAAGTGTTGCCCGAACTCGTTTTGAGCAAAATGCCGCTCTGGGCGCAGGTGATGTTCTTCGGTGCCTTGCTCTCCGCGATTTTGTCCACAGCCAGTGGCGCTTTGCTAGCACCTACTTCTCTGTTCACCGAAAACGTGCTCAAACCTTTCGCGCCGAAGATGAACGACAAACAATTCCTCTTCACCCTGCGCATTATTTTGGTGACGTTCACATGCATCGCCTTGCTCTTCGCCCTGAACAGCAAAAGCACGATGTATGAAATGGTGCAAAACGCCTACAACGTGACCTTAGCGGGCGCTTTTGTGCCGCTGGTAGCCGGCGCCTACTGGAAGCGCGCCACCACACAAGGCGCGCTCTTTGCCGCGATTGGCGGCCTGCTGGTTTGGCTGGGCATGATGAACTTAGCGCCAGATTCGCTCGTGCCAGCGAATCTGTGGGGGCTTGCTGCTTCCTTTGTTTTGATGATCATCGGCTCGCTCGCTCCTCAAATGATTAAAAACGCTGGAGCGCCGATTCCTGATCATGCGCGCCGTAAAGCGTAGCAACTTATAATGCTAGGTTGCCCCGCGGGGAATCCAACCATGCCTATTTACGCCTACAAATGCTCCGCTTGCGGCCACGCCAAAGACGTGCTGCAAAAAATTTCTGACGATCCACTCACCGTGTGCCCTGCATGTGGAGCGTCTGCTTTTTCCAAGCAAGTCACTGCTGCTGGCTTTCAGCTCAGAGGCGCTGGCTGGTATGTGAGCGATTTTCGCGGCAATGGCGATGGCGCGAACAGCGGCGTGGGCAAGGCGGCAGAGGAGGCCAAACCCACGGCTGATGCGGCGCCTGCAGCCGCGTCTGCTAGCGCTGCGGTGCCTGCCCCATCGCCAGTTTCTACGCCAGTTGCTCCTAAATCAGTAGCTTCTCCCGCAGCATCTACGCCGGCTAAGAGCTGAAAAAGCTTCAGAATGATGAAATCTATTCGTAAGTGGCTGCTTGCTGGCTTGTTGGTGATCGTGCCTCTGATGGTTACGCTTTGGGTGTTGGAGTGGATTGTTTCTAGTCTCGACAAGACACTGCAAATCTTGCCGGGTGATTGGCATCCCGATAAGCTGATCGGCTTCCATATCCCCGGCTTCGGCGTGATTTTGGCTTTTGCGATTTTGCTGATCGTGGGGGCAGCAGCAAGTAATTTTCTGGGCAAAAAACTCGTCTCATGGTGGGATGCCTTGCTCAATCGTATCCCCGTGGTGCGCTCAATTTATTCCAGTGTGAAGCAAGTCTCGGACACTTTATTTTCCGATGGTGGCAATGCGTTTCGCACGGCCGTGCTCGTGCAATGGCCGCGTGAGAATGTGTGGACGATTGCCTTTATCACCGGCACACCCGCAGGCGATGTGGCCGCGCATTTAAAAGCCAGCGGAGTAGGCGGCAACGATGAATATGTCAGCGTCTATGTGCCCACTACGCCCAACCCCACGGGCGGCTACTTTGTCTTGCTCAAAAAGAGCGATTGCATCGAACTCAAAATGAGCGTGGATGAAGCGCTCAAATACATCGTCTCGATGGGCGTGGTCGTGCCAGGTGGCCCGGCCTCTGTTTCTGTTTCTGCCGCAGCGCCCCGCAAATAATTTAGAAAGTGATTTTTCTCATGTTCCAAGCTACTTCAATGCGCTCTAGTTATGCTGGTCTTGTGACCGAAGCGCATCTCGGCCAAATAGTCACGCTCTGCGGGTGGGTCAATCGCCGACGCGATCATGGCGGTGTGATTTTCATTGATTTGCGCGATCGCGAAGGCGCGGTGCAAATCGTGTGCGATCCGGATCGCGCTGAGACGTTCAAAGTGGCTGAAGGTGTGCGCAATGAGTTTTGTTTGCAGATCAAAGGCCTGGTGCGTGCTCGCCCTGCTGGCACAACGAATGACAACATCAAGAGCGGCAAGATTGAAATTCTTTGCCACGAGCTCACCGTGCTCAATGCATCGGTTACGCCACCTTTCCAGCTTGATGACGACAACCTCTCTGAGACCACGCGCCTGACGCATCGCGTCTTGGATTTGCGCCGCCCTTACATGCAGAATAATTTGATGCTGCGTTACAAGGTGGCGATGGCGGTGCGCAATTATTTGGATACCGCCGGCTTTATCGACATCGAGACACCGATGCTCACCAAGAGCACGCCCGAAGGCGCACGCGATTATCTTGTGCCTAGCCGTGTGCATGACGGCCAATTCTTTGCGTTGCCGCAGTCCCCTCAGCTCTTCAAACAGCTCTTGATGGTGGCAGGCTACGACCGCTATTACCAAATCACCAAATGCTTCCGTGATGAAGATTTGCGTGCAGATCGTCAGCCTGAATTCACACAGATTGATATTGAAACCAGCTTCCTGACTGAGCAAGAAATTCGCGATATGTTCCAAGGCATGATGACGCAAGTCTTCAAGCAAACCATGAATGTGGATTTGGGCGAATTCCCGGTGATGAAGTATGCAGATGCGATGTTCAAATATGGCTCAGACAAGCCTGATTTGCGCGTGATGCTCGAATTCACTGAAATGACCGAGGAGATGAAGACAGTGGATTTCAAAGTCTTCTCGGGCGCGGCAAACATGAAGGGCGGCCGTGTGGTGGCCATGCGCGTGCAGGGTGGCGGCGCAGAGCAGGGCGGCTTCTCGCGCAAGGAAATCGATGATTTCACCGACTTCGTGAAGATCTACGGTGCAAAAGGTTTGGCGTACATCAAGGTGATTGATTTGGCCAAACACCGTGATGGCCTGCAAAGCCCTATCGTGAAAAACATCCACGATGAAGCACTGAACGCCTTGCTCGCCAAAACCGGCGCACAAAACGGAGACATTATTTTCTTCGGCGCAGACAAAGAGAAAATCGTCAACGATGCGATTGGTAATCTCCGCATCAAAATCGGCCACAGCGAGTTCGGCAAAAAAAGCGGTTTGTTTGTGGACCGTTGGGCACCAATGTGGGTGGTCGATTTCCCGATGTTTGAATTCGACGAAGAAAACCAGCGTTACACCGCCGTGCACCATCCGTTCACCGCGCCAAAAGATGGTCATGAAGACTGGATGGTCACAGCGCCAGAAAAATGCATTGCCAAAGGCTACGACATGGTCTTAAACGGCTGGGAAATCGGCGGTGGCTCCGTGCGTATTCATCGCGCTGATGTGCAGTCCAAAGTGTTTGACGCACTCAAGATCACGCCAGAGGAGCAACAAACCAAATTCGGCTTCTTGCTCGATGCCTTGCAATACGGCGCACCTCCGCATGGTGGCCTCGCCTTCGGTTTGGATCGCATCGTCACGCTCATGACCAAAGCCGAATCCATCCGCGATGTGATTGCCTTCCCCAAAACCCAACGTGCTCAGTGTTTGCTCACGCAAGCGCCATCGCTGGTCGACGAGAAGCAATTGCGGGAATTGCACATCAAGCTGCGCAATACGGCTGTCGCTGCTTGATACAACGCGTCCCTGGAATAAAAGCCCGCTCGACAAGCGGGCTTTTTTATGGCGCATCACACATCAAACTGATGTGGCAAAGACGTGCTGTGCGAAGTCGCGCTGTGCAAGGGCGCAGCAAAAAAGCGCTCTAGGGTGTCTTTCACGGTGCGAAAGGCGAGTTCTTCCCAAGGTACTTCGGCTTTTGATACGAGGCGCAAGGCCATGGTCTCGATGCCGGGATTGAACTGGGTGGATTGCAGCTCGGCGGCATAGAAAAAGTGCACTTGGCCAACACGCTCGACATTGATCAGGCTGAACAAAGCGCCCAGCTTCACATCTGCGCCTGCTTCTTCTTGGGTTTCGCGTAATGCGCCCAGTGCAGTAGTCTCTTGCAGCTCCATGAAGCCTGCGGGCAGCGTCCAGAAGCCTTTGCGAGGCTCGATATTGCGCTGACACAGGAGTACTTTGAGCTCGCCATCTTGGATGATCCAAGGAATCGTCCCAACCACATTGAGGGGGTTCTCGTAATGAACGGTGTGGCAGCTGGGGCAAACGGCTCTGTGCTTTGTATCGCCATCGTCTGGGATGCGAAGCTGGGTGGCGGTGCCGCAATTGCGGCAGTGTTTGGCGGGGGCTCGAGTGTACATAACAACCAGTGTAGCGGCAAAGAAAAAGCCCCAGGCTCAAAGAGCATGGGGCTTTGAAAGCTCGTTCAGGCGATTAGGCTTTTTTTGCAGGTGCCTTGGCTGCTGGTGCCGATGGCTTAGCAGGTGCAGCCGCCACTTTCGTGTGCTTGTCAATCAGGCCACGTGCTTGTTCGAGCAGCTTGTAGCCATTGAAGCCGCGCTTGTTCATGTCTTCCACCCACTCGACCTCCACCAAGCGCGAGGCGCGGCGGAACTCTTGGGCCTCAGCGATGCCAAGCGTGGTGATGGTGTTGCCGGGGCGGTCGCTGGCGCTCTTGCGGCCAATCGGATCGTTGCCCGATTGGGTTTTGCCCAGCCAAGCGGATGTGTTGATGCCAGAGTTGTCATCAATGATGCGCTTGAGCTCTGGTGGCAAGCTGTTGTATTTGTTGCGATTCATGCCCATCACAAAGGTGGTGGTGTAGAGCGCGCCGCCTGCAGGATCAAACTCCGCATGGAATTTGGTGAGCTCATGCACTTTCACGCTGGGTACTACCTCCCAAGGAATCACTGCACCGTTGATCGTGCCTTTGGAGAGCGCGTCAGGAATGCCGGGCAAAGGCATGCCGACAGGTGTTGCGCCTAAAAAGCCCAGCAGCTTGGTGACTTGGCGGGTTGGTGCTCGCATCTTGAGACCCTTGAGATCAGCGACGCTCCTGACTTGCTTGTCAGCTGTGTGAATCACACCAGGCCCGTGCACTTGCAGCGCAAGTGGCACGACATCTTTGAACTCATCGATAGCCACGGTTTGCACATATTCCCAATAAGCTTTGGAAGTGGCTTCTGCGTTGCTCATCATGAAGGGCAGTTCGAACACTTCGACGCGCGGAAAACGGCCGGCATTGTTGCCAGGCAGCGTCCATGTGATGTCTGCGACACCATCGCGCGCTTGATCGTAGAGCTGCACGGGTGTGCCGCCAAGCTGCATGGCGGGATAGCCTTCAAACTTGATGCGGCCGCCCGAATCTTTTTCAACCTTGTCCATCCAAGCCTTGTGCATGGTGAGCCACACATTCGATTGCGGCGACATAAAGGTGTGGAATTTAAGCGTGACTTGTGCTTGAGCGAAACTTGAATAGCCAGCGCCGGCCAATGTTGCGGCGATGCCAGATTTGATAAGGCTACGACGTTGGATCATGAAAAACTCCTGTAAAAACAATTTGAATAATAATAAGTCATCGTATTAATTTTGGTTAAGCGGGCTTACCCTGACTTGAGCTTGGGAACAATTGTTTCAGGTCTGCACAAAGCGCAGAGCCCATAGAGAAATCATCGGGAAAAACAGCACCAGCAAAGCGCGGATTGTGTCTGCAGCCAAGAAAGGCAACACGCCGCGGTAGCTCTCGGCAATGGGCACAGCATCGCCTTTGTTTTTTGTCATGCTGTTGACCACATAAACGTTCAAGCCCACGGGCGGTGCGAGCATACCAAAGCCCACCGTCATGAGCACCATCACGCCAAACCAAATCGCGGTGTATTCCTTGCTCATGCCGAAATCCAAGCCCATGATCATCGGAAAGAAGATGGGAATCGTGAGCAAAATCATCGACAACTCATCCATCACCGCGCCGAGCACGACGTAAAACAACATGATGCAGCCCACGACCATCACGGGCGACAAGCCCCAGCTGCCAACCAGCTCTGCCAATTGGCCAGGCACTTGCGTGAGCGCAAGCGCGGCGTTCATGATGTCTGCACCAAGGAAGATCAAGAAGATCATCGCTGAGCTCTCTGCAGTGGCGTAGAAGCAGCTTTTGAATTTTTCCCAATTCATTTCGCGCTTGAGCAAAGCTGCAACGAAGGTGCAAAACGCGCCGACCGCTGCGCCTTCAGTCGGCGTGAACAAACCGCCATAAATGCCGCCAAACACGATCACGAAAATAATTGCAATTGGCAAGATCCCTGCCAAAGCCTCGCTCATTTTTTGCTTGGTAATCACATCTTTCTCAGGTGCGTGGCCGGGCACGAAGCGCACATAAAGTGCAATAGCAATCATGTAGGACAGCATGGCCAAAATGCCAGGCACCATCGCTGCCATGAAGAGCTTGGCGATGTTTTGCTCGGTGAGAATCGCGTAAATCACGAGCGGCACTGAAGGCGGAATCAAAATGCCGAGCGTGCCACCAGCGGCCAAAGTACCGGTTGTTAAGCGGCCAGAGTAGCCGTGCTTGCGCATTTCGTCGTAAGCCACATTGGTGATCGTGGCTGCTGTGGCCACCGATGAGCCACAAATCGCGCCAAAGGCGGCACAAGCGAATACAGCTGCCATCGCCAAGCCGCCTTTGAAGCGCCCCATCACGCCTGCTGCAAAGGCAAACAGCGCTTTGCTGATGCCGCCTTGCGTGGCGAAATGGCCCATCAAAATGAAGAGCGGAATCACAGACAAATCGTAGCTTGCAAAGCGCGCATAGGCTTGTGAATTGAGGAAGCTGGCAAGCGGCGCCCAGCCGCGTTGCATCAGATAACCGCTCACGCCCGCAACGAACATGGCAATAGCAATCGGCACGCGTAGCGCCATGAGCAGCAGCATGATGCCGAAAATCATTAAGGTCAGCTGAAGGCCGCTCATAGGGCTAACTCCGGGTTGGATTCTGCGTCGTTGTCTTTAAAGCCTTGTGCAGCTTGCACAAAAGCAATCAGCGCGGTGAGTGCCAAGCCGGGCACGATGGCGCTGTACACGATCCATTCGGGGAAGCCAAGCATCATCGTGCCGGAGTTGGAGTTGTAAGCGCTGATGCCGCCTAGCGTCGTGCGCCAAGTGAGTACGGCCATCACGATGCCAAGCACCAAAGCGCCCATGCGATCCAGCAAGCCTTGCGTGGCAACACTTGCTTTGGCAGTGAAAAAATCCACAATGATGTTGCCGCGCTTGTATTGGCACCAAGGCATAAATAGGCCGACCGCTGCGCCGCAAGCCGCGCCCGACAATTCAAAATCACCTGTGATGGCTTTGCTGAAGAAATCGCGGCCGATCACGCTGGTGACTGTCATCAAGGTGATGAAGACCATGAGTAATCCGGCTGCAATGGCGCAGAGTTTGGCAAGTTGCCCTAAGAGTTTCATGCGTTCGTCTCGATGAAGTGTTGTAATGATTACTATAAATTCAATAGCACTCTGCGCATATTCTACGCCGGCCATGTGCCGATTTTTCTTGGGTATCCTCAAGCAACCTTGATATGTAAATCAGGCAAGCCCGCAATCGTGCCGACCATCACATCGCCGCTCACCACGGCGGCCACGCCTTCGGGTGTGCCTGAATAAATCAAATCGCCGGGTTGCAGTTCCCAAGCGGCTGAGAGGTATTCAATCGTCTCGGCCACATTCCAAATGAGCTTGGCGGTGTTGCTTTTTTGGCGAGGCGCGCCGTTGACTGTGACTGCCAGATCAGCGTTGTTCACATCGCCGGCTTGGGATACGGGAACGATCGGGCCAATCGGCGAAGAATGGTCAAACGCTTTGCCGATGCACCAAGGCCGGCCGGCTTTTTTCATCTCGCTTTGCAAATCGCGGCGCGTCATGTCGAGGCCCACGGCGTAGCCAAAAATGTGCTTTGATGCATCTTGAGCTTTGATGTTTTTACCACCCGTGCCAATCGCTACAACCAGCTCGATCTCGTGCTGAAAATCTTTGGTGAGGCTGGGGTAGGGAATGCTGCCCGTCTCGCCTGCATTTACGGCGACCACGGTGTTGGCTGGCTTCAAAAAGAAGAAGGGTGGCTCGCGGCCAGTGAAGCCCATTTCTTTCGCATGCTCCACATAATTGCGGCCAACGCAATACACACGGTTGACGGGAAAGCGCTCAGCACGGCCGAGCACGGGCACGCTGGGCACGTGGGGAGGAGTGAATACATAGCTCATGCTTTAGAAAACCTTTCTTCTTTATGAATACCGAGGAATAGCTGAATCGGGCGATCAGAGTAACTGAACAGCACACTAGCTTCACTTGAATTCAAGCGAAGAGTGTGCCACGAGGGGACGACGAAATGATCACGCGCTTTGAATTCAAACGCATAACTGCCATGATGAGATTCGATAAGCGCCTGGCCTCGCCCTTCGACCACGCTGAACACCGCGCCATCGGTTTGGCGATAAGCCGCGCCTGCGAAACCTTTTGGCAAGAGCTGCATGAAAGTTTGCATGGTGGGTATCGGCGAGCCGCCTGTGAGCGGATTCGTATAGCGCAGCTTGAAGCCATCCCAAGCGTCCATCTTCTCGCTGCGCTCCAAGGTGTGCAGCGCATCGCGAGTGCGAGTGTATGGGTAACTGAAGATGGGGCTGGTGTTGCCGAAAGGGCTCGCTCCACGCACAGGCGCCATGTTGTGGCCATAGGAGGCAAAGCTTGCACCTTCGGTTTTTTTGATCTCTTGGCGAGCTTGCCTGTCGTTTTCTGCGAAGCCAGCGTCGAAGAAGCGGATGGTTGGAATATCCAAACCATCCAACCAAACCATCGGTTCTGAAGCTTCATGCCCATCCCGTTTTATGTCGTAGCCGTGATCGTGCCAAGTCCACTTCGGCGTGATGATGAAATCGCCGGGGTTCATCATGGCCTTCTCGCCATCGACCGCCGTGTAAGCGCCCGAGCCTTCAACGATGAAGCGCAGCGCACTCTGCGTGTGCCGATGGCTGGGCGCAACCTCGCCCGGAAGAATCAATTGCAATCCTGCATACAGGGATTGCGTGATGCAGGATTGGCCACGCAATGCAGGATTTTCTAAAATCAACACGCGTCGAATCGCCTCCTCAGCGGTGATCGCAGCGCCCGCGCGCATGAGGAAGGGGCGCACCTCATCGTATTTCCACAGCGCGGGCAGACAAGGCGTTTTGGGCTGCTGGGGCACGAGCGCGTGAAGCACTTCCCAAAGTGGCGTGAGGTTGGCAGGAGACATATCCGCATAGAGTTGCGCTCTGTCTGGATGAGAAACGAGATGCGGTGTTTTCGTGAGCATGTTCAAACTCCTCAAAACAAATTGTTCGGATCAATGCCGTCATACATCCATTTCAAGCCCGCAAAGCCCGCTGCATCTTTGCCGCCTTGGAAGATGCTGTTGCGCAGCTCGCGTGCAACGCCGCTGGCATGATAAATATCGCCATACAGGCGCGCAGTGAGTTGCACACGTGCGGTGCGCAAATAGCGAGCGCCTTGGTAGGCGAGGAATGCTTTTTCGAAATCGCCTGGGTGGTGTTCGATGGCTTTGCCGAGCACCACAGCATCTTCAATGGCTTGGCCTGCACCCTGCGCGAGGTATTGCAGCATAGGGTGTGCGGCATCGCCCAGCAGGGTAGCGCGGCCTTGGCTCCAATTTTTCACAGGCTCACGGTCGCACAGCACCCACATTTTCCAAGTGTTGATTTTGGCAAGCAGGGCGCGCACGGTGGGATGCGCATCTTTGAAACGCTCAGTGAGTTCGCTGTTATCGCCAAACGTGTCCCAGCCTTCATCGTATTTGTTGGAATGAAATACAGCGACTAAATTGAAGAGCTCACCACGGCGCAGCGGGTAAGTGACCAAATGCGTTTTCTCGCCGCCCCACAGCTCGACTTCATCGCTCCACAGCTCGGGCGGTACGTCTTCTTTTTTGAGCACGGCGCGGTAGGCAATATGCCCGCTCACGCGCGGCTTGCCATCGCCCACAATCGCTTGACGGATGCCGCTCCACAAGCCGTCTGCACCGATCAAAGCTGCGCCGCGTTGTGTTTCGCCGCTCTTCAATTCCACATTCACACCATCTGCATCTTGCGAAAATGTTGCGACGCCAGCATTCGTGCGCAATGTGATGTTTGATTGCGCGCGGCAAGCGTTGAGCAACACATCATGCAAATCTTTGCGGTAAATCACGCCGTAGGCAAAGCCGCCATAGGCTGCACGCGCTGCATCACCCATTTCCACGCGTACAACCTGCTCGCCCGTGCGCACATCGCGCATGCCCATCGCGGGCGGAAAGTAGGCGAGCTTGTTGATCTCACGCGTCAGCCCTAAATGCTCAAACATGCGAAAAATATTGGGCCCCAGCTGAATGCCTGCACCAATCTCGCCAAACTCCGCTGCTTGCTCCAGCACAGTGATGCCATAGCCGCTGCGCGAAAGCACGAGAGCAGCGGCTAGGCCACCAATGCCGCCGCCAGCAATCAGGATCGTGTTTGTTGATGTCATGAAATAATTATATGTATGCATATTAGTTTCATGACTAGTGATAACCCTTATCGTATGCATGCTTACAATATCTTTAAACACTCCATCGCACCATGGCTACATCTTTTGACTACTCGCAAGCCCCTGGCTATTTGATTCGCCGTGCGCATCAAACCTCCATGGCGATCTTTGCCGAAGAGCTCGCTGCATATGAAGTGACTTCGCTTCAATTCGCGATATTGCAAGCCTTGGTGGATGAGCCCGGTGCGGATCAAATCAGCGTCGCGCAGCTTGTCGCGCTCGATGCTGCCACATGTGGCTCCGTCATCATGCGGCTTGAAGAGCGCGGCTGGCTGCGTCGCGAAGCCTCACCAACGGACAAGCGCCGCAAGCTGCTTTGGTTGACCCCCGAGGGCGAGAAAAAGGCCCTGGATATGAAAAAGCCTGCGCGCAAAGTGCAGCAGCGCTTGCTGCAAGGTTTGAGCGAGCGTGAGCAAGCGCAGTTGGTGGCGCTGCTCAAAAGAGTCAGTGGCATAGAAAGTTAGAATACAGTCTTGTTCCACAGCCTCTGGATGTTCACCATGAACCGCTGTTTTTTCTCCATGCTTAGCTTGACGCTCAGCGCCTCTGTATCAGCACAGGGTCAGTTATCCGCACCACTGCCTGTGAATGAGACACAGGTGCAAACGGGTGTGCCAGGCCTTCGCAAGTTTCCAGCGAACGCCATGCGCGGGAAAATGCGCGTGACCCAAGCGCCTGAGATTTTGATAGATGGCAGGCCAGAGCGGCTTTCACCAGGTTCGCGCATTCGCGATACGCAGCAGCGCTTGGTGATGTCGGCCAGTATCACGAATTTGGAATTCATCGTGAACTTCACGCGCAATCCGCTGGGCGAGGTGCAGGAAGTGTGGATTTTGAACGAGCTGGAAGCCAAGCAAAAAATCCCCTCGAACACGCCGCCAAGCAACGTGTCTTTTGCATCTGACAGCGATGCCAAGAAAACGGACGATGGCAGAACGCCCTTCAATCAGCTGCCCAGCTTTGAGCAAACCGGTCGCCAGCAGCGCGAGCAACTCCAGCAGCAGCGCTGAGATGGCATGGGCTGATTGCCCTCCTCTTTTTAGCCCTTTTTACAGCCTTTTGAGCAGTTAGCCGGCATATTTATTGTGCTGACTGCTATTTTTTTTATAGTATTGAGCAAAGCATGAGCAAGAAAGTTTTTATCCGTACCTTCGGCTGTCAAATGAACGAGTACGACTCGAACAAGATGGTGGATGTACTTCACGCGGCTGAAGGCTACGAAAAAACCGATAACGTGGATGAGGCAGATTTGGTGTTGTTCAACACCTGCTCGGTACGCGAAAAGGCGCAGGAAAAAGTGTTTTCTGATTTGGGGCGCATCAAGCATTTGAAGGCCAAGGGCGTGAAGATTGGCGTGGGCGGTTGCGTGGCCAGCCAAGAGGGCGAAGCGATTATCAAGCGCGCACCGTATGTGGATGTGGTGTTTGGCCCGCAAACTTTGCATCGCTTGCCGGAGCTCTTGGCTCAGCAGGCGCGTAGCAAAAAATCGCAGGTGGATATCAGTTTTCCAGAGATTGAAAAGTTCGATCATTTGCCACCTGCGCGACGCGAAGGCGTGAGCGCATTTGTGAGCATCATGGAAGGCTGTTCTAAATATTGCAGCTATTGCGTAGTGCCGTATACGCGTGGCGAGGAGATCAATCGGCCACTTGATGATGTGCTTCTTGAAGTGGCGCAGCTGGCAGGCCAAGGCGTGCGCGAGATCAATTTGCTGGGGCAAAACGTGAACGCTTATCGTGGCGCGATGGGTGCTACAGCCGAGATTTGCGATTTCGCCACTTTGCTTGACTACGTGAGCGATATTCCTGGCATCGAGCGCATTCGCTACACCACGAGCCACCCCAATGAATTCACACCAGCGTTGATTGAGGCCTATGCCAAGCTGCCCAAATTGGTGAGCCATTTGCATCTGCCCGCCCAGCATGGCTCAGATGTGATTTTGGCGGCGATGAAGCGCGGCTACACCTCGCTGCAATACAAAAGCATCATCCGAAAAATTCGCGCGATTCGCCCTGAATTGCGCTTATCGACTGACCTCATCATTGGCTTTCCGGGCGAGAGCGATGCGGATCACGCCAAGACGATGAAGTTGATCGAAGACATGCAGTTTGACAATTCTTTCAGCTTCATTTTTAGCCCACGCCCCGGCACGCCGGCGGCAAGCTTGCAAGACGACACACCGCACGATGTCAAGCATGCGCGTTTGCTGCAAGTGCAAAAAGCGATCAACGACAACACGCATGCACTGAGCGATGGATTTGTTGGCAAGAGCACGCGTATCTTGGTTGAAGGGCCTTCGCGTCAAAGCAAACCTGATGCGCTCGAGCTCATGGGGCGTACGGAGTGCAATCGTGTGATTAACTTTGCAAGCAGCGAGCAAGGGATGCAGCGCTTGCCGGGGCAGCTCGTGGACATTGCGGTGACGCAGCGCATGGGCTTCTCGTTGCGTGGTGAATTGGCGTTATCCGAGGCTTTTGTTTAAAGCGAAACCGCAAAAAATTTCACAAGGCCGTGTCGATGCCAAGCCTTCGTTGGGATATTTTCTGTCGCGTGATCGATAACTGGGGCGACATCGGCGTGTGCTGGCGGCTGTCTTGTGCGTTAGCAGCGCGTGGGCAAACGGTGAGGCTGTGGGTGGATGATGCAGCGGCGCTCGCTTGGATGGCGCCGCAGGGCTGCGCGGGCGTTGAGTTAAGAGCTTGGCAGCCTGATCAGGCGATGCCCATTGGTGTGCTGCCCAGTGATGTGGTGATTGAAGCGTTTGGCTGCGAGATCGATCACGCTTGGATTGCTTCTAAAAGCATAGCACTCCACGCATATTCTATGCCGGCTAACCGCTTAAAAGATGCTCAAAACACGATAAAAAATCCGGTTTGGATCAATCTGGAATACCTGAGCGCAGAAAGCCATTCAGCGCGCAATCATGGCTTGGCGTCGCCGGTGATGACGGGTGCAGCGCGCGGCATGACGAAATGGTTCTTCTATCCCGGCTTCACAAAAGATACAGGCGGCTTGATTCGTGAGCCGGATGCCTTGCTGCCGAACGTTGAGGGCAACACTGCCGCCCAGCGCATCAGCTTGTTTTGCTACGAGCCTGCAGCGCTAGATGATTTGCTTGAGCAGCTGGCGCAGGCTGATCTTCGTACCGAGCTCCATGTGCTGCCCGGGCGCGGCGGGCAGGTACTGCAAGCTGTTTTGCAAAGAAAAAATGCCCAAAGCCATCATGGTGATTTGCCGGCATGGAATATGCGCGGGATGCTATCCATCCATGAGCAAGCGACTATGCCTCAACCGCAATACGATGCGCTGCTTAGAAGCAGTGATTTGAATTTTGTGCGCGGTGAGGATTCGCTCGTCAGGGCTTTGTGGGCGGGCCGCGCTTTTGTGTGGCAGATCTATCCGCAAAACGATGGCGCACACGCTGCTAAGCTTGAAGCTTTCCTCGAGTGGCTGCAAGCGCCGAGCGATTTGCGTGAATTTACGTGCATTTGGAATGGGTTGCAGCAGGCTAAGTTGCCTCGCTTAAGGATCCGGTCATGGCAAGCGTGCGTGTTGGCCGCCCGCGAGCGCCTGCTCGCGCAGCCCGATCTTGTGTCGCAACTGATTGATTTTGCTCAGGAAAAGTGGAATTCGGGCTTCTCGTTCGCGGCATAGCTCTGCTGTTTCGGGTTAAAATCTGTGGCTTTGCTGCTCACAGCAATCAATACATAAAAGCTTCCGCGCTGATCTCATTGGCGCTCACTTCTCCAGAAAGAACTCCATGAAAATCGCTCAAGAAATGCGCGCAGGCAACGTGATCATGCACGGTAAAGATCCAATGGTCATCTTAAAAACCGAATACAGCCGTGGCGGCCGCAATTCAGCCACCGTGCGCATGAAAATCAAAAGTTTGATCGCCAACTTCGGCACCGAAGTCGTGTTTAAGGCTGACGACAAAATCGAGCAAATCATTCTCGACAAAAAAGATTGCACCTATTCCTACTTTGCTGATCCGATGTACGTTTGGATGGACTCGGACTACAACCAGTACGAAGTTGAAGCCGAAAACATGGGTGATTCGATGAATTATCTCGAAGAAGGCATGACAGCTGAAGTCGTGTTCTATGACGGCAAGGCCATTTCTGTTGAGTTGCCCACCAGCGTGGAACGTGAAATCACTTGGACAGAGCCAGCAGTCAAAGGCGACACGTCTGGCAAGGTGCTCAAGCCCGCTAAATTGGCCACCGGCTTTGAGATCGGTGTACCGATCTTCGTGGCGCAGGGCGATAAGGTGGAAATTGACACCCGTACAGGCGAGTATCGTAAACGCGTCTGATCATCCGCTTGGCAAGCGCATCTCGTTAGTTAAGTTTTGCCATTTATTGGGCATCTCGTTGTATTTGTGCAAAGGCTCCATGGATAACAATCCGTGGAGCTTTTTTTATGGCCCAGCGTTGCTATGATTCGCCCAGAAATCTAACAACAACAGCGATACTTCCATGGCGTACAAATACAGTTTGTTTGTGAACGGTAAGCCGCTCGGCCCTTATGAGCGACGCATGATTGTGGGTATGCGCGTGAAGAACATCGTGGATAACGATCAAATGGTCTGGCGCGATGATGGCGTGGAAATGAATGTGGCGCAGTTGCTGCAAGACAGAGATGAATCCACACCAGCCAGCGTGGCGCATGATCACATGGCGCTCAGTGTATTGGGCGCGCCATCCAGTGGCATGTGGCCGCAATTCAACGTGCGCTATGGCGGCAGCGCTGCCAAGCCTGGCGCTTGGGGCTTTTCTGGCAATGGGCAAGTCAGTTACCACGGCGACGAGTTGCGCTTCAAAGGCCAGCGGCGTAATAAAAATTTGGGCATGAGCCGTTACGAGGAGAGCTTGCCACTCGCGGCGATTGCTGATTCGCAGTGCATGGATTGCATCTTGCAACTGAGTTTGCAGCCCGGTCTGACCTTTGATGAGCGCTCGGATGCTTCACAACTTCATTTGGAATTCGCTACACCACAAGAAACCAACGAGCTTTGGGAACTGTTGCATTTGAAGCCCGGCCAATTGCCGCCCTCGCTCTCGTATGCCAACACAGCTCGCAGCGATTTGATTTGAAATTCAACTCGTTCCTAGGTGCATCGTTCAAGAGAGTTGATAAAAACGCTTGATCTCTTGCCAAGCCGTTTGGGCATCATCCACATAGCTGAAGAGCTTTAAATCTTCATGCGAGATCGCACCCTCATCGGCCAGCGCTTCGAAGTTGATCACTTTTTTCCAATAGGCTGAGCCGTACAGAAAAATCGGCACGGGCTTGGCTTTGCGCGTTTGCACGAGGCAGAGCACTTCAAAGAGTTCGTCCAAAGTACCAAAGCCGCCGGGGAAGGCGACCAAGGCTTTGGCGCGCATCATGAAATGCATTTTGCGCAAGGCAAAGTAATGAAATTTGAAGCTCAGCTCTGGCGGCACATAGGGGTTGGCTTTTTCTTCATGCGGCAGGGCAATGGATAAGCCTACCGAGGGTGCACCCACATCTGCAGCGCCGCGGTTGGCCGCTTCCATCACGCCGGGGCCGCCGCCTGTGCAGATGAAGAGCTTGTCTTGCTGGGAGCACTTGTGGCTGTATTGCGCGACCAGTTTGCCGAACTCTCGTGCTTGCGTGTAGTAAGGCGCGTTGCGCATCAAGCGCTGCGCTTTGGAAAGCTGGACTGCATCGCCGCTGCTTTGCGCTTTGGTCAAAGCCGCTTGCGCATCTTCGGGGCTACAAAACCGTGCACCGCCAAAAACGACGATCGTGTTCTCCACACCCGCAGCGCTTTGCCCGAGCTCCGGTTTGAGCATTTCTACTTGCATGCGCACGCCACGCAATTCGCGGCGCAGCAGAAACTCTGGATCGGCAAAGGCGATACGGTTCGCATCGGGCGTGAGATTCTCAGCACCTTGGCCATGCGCTTGCAAGACGGCCCACGCGTCTGCTAAGTGTTGTTCGGTGAGATTGATGGTGTTTTCCATACGGCTTTATTGTGTGTTTAGTTCATCGCGTCAAATGCAATTTGCCCATTCACCACCGTCATCTTCACACGAGCAGGCATCAGGCTGCCGCCCATGTCGTGGGCAAAGGGTGTGTGTTTGCCTTGGCTGCGCAATTCCTCGCTCATTACACTCCACTCAGCGGCAGGATCAAAGATGCACAGATCTGCCGCGCCGCCCACATTCAAGCGCCCCACGCTGCTCGATAGCGTGCCTAAGCTGCTCTCCAGCACTTGCGAGGGCTTGGAGGTGATGCGAGCGAGCGTGTCGGCGAGGCTCATGTTGCACTGCTGCCCCCATTTGAGCGCGAGGCTGAGCAGCAGCTCCAAGCCGGTTGCGCCTGGTTCTGCTTCGCCGAAAGGCAAGTTCTTTGCATCGGCTTCTACTGGATTGTGATCACTGACCAGCGCATCAATCGTGCCATCCGCGAGCGCAGCTTGCAGCGCATCGCGATCACGCTGCTGGCGCAGCACGGGGGTGAGCCGCGCGCGGCTGTCGAAGTAGCCGATATCGTTGTCGGTTAAGTGCAGCGAGTTGATGCTCACATCGGCCGTCACGCTCAAGCCTTCTGCTTTGGCAGTGCGTATCAAAGCCACGCCTGCTGCGCTGCTGATGCGGCACAAATGCACGCGCGCACCAGTTGATCGCATCAGCTCAAAAATCGTGTGCAGTGCAATCGTCTCAGCGGCCACACTCACGCCCGATAAGCCCAGCCGGGTGGCCAGCGCGCCACTGGCGGCCACGCCTTTGCCCAAATGCAACTCTTGCGGTCGCAGCCAAACGGTGTAGCCAAAAGTGGCCGCGTATTGCAAAGCGCGCTGCATCACTTGCGTGTTGGCCAGCGGCACTTCCGCTTGCCCGAAGCCGACGCAGCCACTTTCTGTCAGCTCAGCCATCTCGGTGAGCGCTTCGCCATGCAAACCTTTGGTGAGCGCACCGAGCGGAAACACACGCGATTGATGCAGCTTTTCCGCACGGTATTTGAGCATCTCCACCAACCCTGGCTCATCCAGCACTGGATCAGTATCGGGTGGGCACACGAGCGATGTGATGCCGCCAGCAACTGCCGCAGCAAGCTCGCTCTCCAGCATGCCCTCATGCTCATAGCCTGGCTCGCGCAGCCGCGCACACAAATCCACCAAGCCGGGCGCAACGATTCTGCCGCTGGCATTCACGGTGCGTGCCGCAGAAAAATCTGCTGGCGCTTGGCCGATGGCCACAATGCGCCCCGCGGCGATAGCGATATCGCCAACTGCATCGAAACCCGATGCTGGATCAACAATTCGCCCGCCTTGAATCAGTATTTTCATGCCTCATTCCCCGCCACAATGCTCATCACCGCCATGCGCACCGCGATGCCAAACGTCACCTGCGGCAAGATCACGCTTTGCTTGCCATCGACCACGGCTGAATCAATCTCGACACCTCGATTGATCGGCCCCGGATGCATCACGATCGCATCGGTTTTGGCAAGCAATAATTTCTCTGGTGTGAGGCCAAAGCTCTTGAAGAATTCTTGAGAAGAGGGCAGCAGCGCGCCGCTCATGCGCTCGTTTTGCAGCCGCAGCATGATGATCACATCCGCGCCCTTGATGCCT
>JANMFP010000142.1:0-2696 GCA_031378135.1 Variovorax sp.
CAACTCAATCGCGATTTAGGCATTCCGCTGTATCTGGACAAACTGCAAGAAGACGACATCCCCGCCCTGGCCAAAGCCGCATGCCACGAAGCACACACCGGCTACCCCGTGCCGAAATACATGACGCAAAAGCAATGCGAAGCGCTCATTGCACTGGTGCTGCCGCCCAAGCACGATGCAACAGATGCCGCTGTTAAAAAGCCAACTGTCAAGTCCGCTGCAAAAAAAGCTGCGCCCAAAAAAACTTCTGCCAAGTAATCTTTCAAAAATAACTTCTTAGAGACAAGTAAGAGCCCACCATGAAAAAAGTCATCACCGTTACCCTTGGCGCTGAAGCGCAAGATTTCTCCTTCAAAACCAAATTCTTGGGCGAAGATTTCCAAGTCACGCGCATGGGCGCTGGCAACGATACCGCCAAAGCTTGGGAGCTGCTGCGCCGCCAGCAAAATTTTGCCGATGCCATCGGCTTGGGCGAGATCGGCGATCACTACCAAGTTGGCCTGCGCACCGTGGTCAACAAAGAAACCGAGCGCCTGCTCAATGTTGTCACCCGTGTACCCGCCACGACTGGAGCAACCTTGCGCCGGCTACTGCAAGTGCGCGCTGTGCGCCATGTGCAAAAAGAAATCGGTGATTATTTCAACAACAACATCGTACTGTTTTTAAACGGCATGCGCAATTACGACATGGCCGTGGCTCTGTCGGATTACACGCCAAATTTGAATTTCGCCGATGCGCTGTACCAAACCGGCGCGCCCGCCATGCTCAGCTCAATTGAGCAATTGGAGTTGTATGCGAAGACCACAAAGTATTTGCTTTCCGGCAAGCCCGCAGAAATTTTGGAATCGTCGCTGTCTTGGATGAAGAGCAAGCGCGTGGCCAAAGCGGCCGAAGAAGCGCATGTGATCGTCGGCACCTTTGCCGAGCTCAAAGCCATCAGCAGCACCAGCAGCTTGGCCGGCAAAACGCTGATCACTTCTGCCGTGGATGATGATCGTTTGGAGTACTTCAAGAAGTGCAAAGTCAATTTGGTGATTGATGTATCACCCAAATTGTTTGATCATGTGATTGGCATCAACACGCTAGAAGCCATGATTCTCGCCTCGCTCGGCCGGCCGAAAGGAGAGGTCTCTGATGACGATTTTGAAGAGATTTTGAACGAACTCAACATCACGCCGCGCATGCTGCACCCGACCGGCAATTTCCGCAATATTCGCCGCTTCGCATTTGTGATTCACCCACTGTCGCAAGATTTCATTCGCAAGGGTTTGCCCATTCCGAAGAGCACACCCAAATTCATCATGGATCGCGTGGAGAGCATTGCGGCGCACATGCCTCCGATGGTGTATTGCAAGATGGACAACATCATCTCGCCGACTGGCGCGGAAGCTGAAGGCTGGCTCATTTCTGTGGGAGGCACACCACGCGAGATGCTCTCACGCAGCCCAGAATTCACTTATCGCCGCTTGTTGCAAGCCGCAAAAATTGCGCAAAACTTGGGTGCTCAAATCATGGGCTTAGGTGCGTTCACCAAAGTGGTGGGCGATGCAGGCGTCACTGTGGCTCGACGTGCGCCACTGCCGATTACCACGGGCAACAGCTATTCCGCCTCGGGCGCACTCTGGGCAGCCGCAGACGCAATGAAACGCATGGGCTTGGTCAAACTGGAACGAGATGGCAAGCGCATTCAAGCTAAGACCATGGTGATTGGCGCGAGTGGCTCCATTGGCTCGGTGAGTGCGCGCTTGTTGGCCATGGCCTTCGATGAGGTCGTGATTGCGGGCCGCGATTTGAAGAAGCTTGAAGAACTCAAGCGCTCCATCCTCAAAGACACGCCCGATGCGAATGTGGTCTGCTCGATTGATTACGACAGCTTGCTCGGCGAAATGGACATGATCGTGACCTCCACCTCTGGTGCAGGTAAAAAGATTTTGGACATCATGAAGGTCAAGCCCGGATGCGTGATCACCGATGTAGCGCGCCCGCTTGATTTACCACCCGAAGAAGTGGCCAAGCGCCCCGATGTGCTGGTGATCGAGTCTGGAGAGATTGAGCTGCCTACCAAAGTGCGCGGCATGAAGAGCATTGGCTTGCCGCCCAACGTGATATATGCCTGCCTGGCTGAGACCATTGTTCTCGCGCTGGAAGGCCGCTTTGAAGTCTTCACTGTGGGCCGCGATACGGAATGGGACAAAGTGAAGGAGATTTACAAGCTCGGCATCAAAAATGGCATGAAGCTCTCGGCCATTTCCGGTGTGAATGGCGCATTCACCGATGAAGACATCGCCAAGGTGGTTGCTCTTGCGAAGAAAGCTCGCCTCAAATGGAAGGGCGTTGCTGTTGCCCCAGCAGCAACTCCTGTCGCGGCAAAGAAAGCTGCGGCAAAAAAACCATCCTCGCCAAAATCAGCACCAAAAACTGAGCCAGTCGCCAAGAAAGCTGCCATCAAAAAGCCAACTGCAAAGAAAGTCGCACTAAAGAAAGTTGCAGCCAAGAAAACTGCAAAGTAGATTTCACGGGCGAGCAATTGTTATGTTTTTCATAGCTGATCACCCAGTAAATACGCCGGCGAAGTAAGGTTTTTTCCTTATTTTTCACCCAAAAATGAGGCCTCGCCTTCCCAAGGCAGCATCAAAGTGATCATGCTGAGCTTGGCAAATTCTGGCGCGAATTCGTCGATGATGTCTTGCGGGTTA
>JANMFP010000147.1:0-3401 GCA_031378135.1 Variovorax sp.
TTGGGCTCGGCTGTGTTCGAGCATGTAGGCGTAGTCGTCAATCGTGAGCAGGGTGTTGACCGCCACGGGCACGATGCCGGCATGCAAGCAGCCCAGAAACGAGGCGACCCAATCCGTGCAATCGTGCATCAACAGCAAAACACGCTCTTCGCGGCGCAGGCCGCTGGCTTGCAAACTGGCTGAGATGCGCTGGATTTGATCGGCGAGCTCGCCGTAGCTCAATGTGCCGGCATCATCGATGAAGGCAGTTTTGCCGGGGCGCGAGGCGTTCAGCGCGATCAAGTGCTCGGCAAAGTTAAATGATTCGGATGGCTTTGGGCTTTGCAAGATGGCGTCTCCTCATCGTTGTTGTAATGCATAATAATTCCACTTGCACTGTAAATGAGGCAAATGCACGATGTCAAGCACTATATTGCATATATATCCTGAGGTTGAGGCCGAAGAAGAGGCGAAAAACCCGCTGCTGGTCACTTTGGGCGAGCGCGTGCGCACCCAGCGCTCCCGCCGGGGCATGACGCGCAAGGCGCTGGCCGCTGCTGCGGATGTGTCTGAGCGGCATTTGGCCAATCTCGAATACGGCGTGGGCAATGCCTCTGTGTTGGTGCTGAGCCAAGTCGCTGATGCACTTGAATGCCCGCTCGCGCAATTGCTGGGCGACATGACGACGGCGAATCCGGAATGGCTGATGCTGCGCGAGCTGCTTGCGCCTTGCGACGAGGTGCAGCTGAAAAACCTGCGGCTCAATATTGCTACATTATTGGGAGCACCTCACGCAGATTATATGCCGGCTAGTGGCCTAAAAGCCTCACAAAGAATCGCTTTGGTGGGCTTGCGAGGTGCTGGCAAATCGACGCTCGGTAAGATGCTCGCCCAAGAGCTGGGCTATCCGTTTTTTGAGATGAGCGCTGAAATTGAAAAGCTCGCTGGCTCGAGCGTGGCGGAGATTCAGGCGCTGTTTGGCATCAATGCCTATCGGCGCTACGAGCGGCGCGTTTTGGAGCAATTGATTGCCGAGCAAAGCCAAGCGGTGATTGCCACGCCGGGCGGCTTGGTTTCTGATGTGGCGAGCTTCAATTTGCTACTGAGCAATTGCACCAGCGTCTGGCTGCAGGCCGAGCCGCAAGACCACATGCAGCGCGTGCGAGCGCAGGGCGACACGCGGCCGATGGCAGCCAGCCGCGAGGCGATGGAGGATTTAAAAGGCATTTTGGCAGGGCGCGCACCGTTTTATTCCAAGGCCGATTTCACGCTCAACACCAGCCATCAAGCGCTTCCTGAGACGTTTGAATGGCTGAAAAATATGCTGGAGCCAGTGATTTCAGCAAAATAAGATGAAAAATATTGCATGTCGCTGAAAAATGCAATATAGTGCATGAATCGGCGAATTAATGGGCGAATTAAAACCTAATGCACAGGAGACATTCATGAGCGAAGTGATAAGCCACGAGACGAAGCAGGATATGAGCGTTAACTACCAGAGCGTTAACTACCAAACGCATCCCAGCCAATACAAGCATTGGAAGCTCAGCTTCAATGGCCCGGTGGCCACGCTCGGCGCGGATTTTGATGAAAACGGCGGCTTGCGCCCCGGCTACAAACTCAAACTCAACAGTTACGACCTCGGCGTGGACATTGAGCTCAATGATGCACTCAACCGCATCCGCTTTGAGCATCCCGAAGTGCGCACCGTCGTTTTGACCTCGCTCAAAGACAAAGTGTTTTGCTCGGGCGCGAATATCTTCATGCTCGGCGTCTCCAGCCACGCATGGAAGGTGAATTTCTGCAAATTCACGAACGAGACGCGCAATGGCATGGAAGATTCTTCTAAATACAGCGGCCTCAAGTTCCTCGCAGCTGTCAACGGCGCATGCGCAGGCGGCGGCTATGAAGTAGCGCTGGCTTGCGATGAGATTATTTTGGTGGACGACCGCAGCTCGGCGGTGAGCTTGCCTGAGGTGCCACTGCTCGGCGTGTTGCCTGGCACGGGAGGCCTCACCCGCGTGACGGATAAGCGCAAAGTGCGCCACGATTTGGCTGATATTTTCTGCACCAGCGTGGAAGGTGTGCGTGGGCAGAAGGCCGTCGATTGGCGTTTGGTGGATGCCGTCGCTAAGCCTGCTGTGTTCAAAGAAGCTGTGCAGAAACGCGCTTTGGAGTTGGCAGAGAAAAGCGATCGTCCAGTGAATGGAAAGGGCGTTGAGCTGACACCACTCAAGCGCGAAGTTCAAACGGATGCGCTGATCTACTGCCATGTGAAAGTTGAGATTGATCGCACCAGGCGCGTCGCTACTTTTACGGTCAAAGCACCAGTAGCCAGCATAGAATCTGCGCCAGCTGCTATTGAAAACGCAGCAAGCAATTGGTATCCTTTCGTGCTGGCTCGCGAGCTCGATGATGCGATTTTGTCGATGCGCACCAATGAGCTCGATATCGGCACTTGGATTTGGAAAACCGAAGGCGATGCAGCCCATGTGCTCGCGATGGATGCAGCGCTGATGGCAAATATTAACCATTGGTTCGTTCGCGAAACCATCGGCTATCTGCGCCGCGTGCTCTCGCGCATTGATGTGTCGTCACGCAGCTTGTTTGCGTTCATTGAAGCTGGCTCATGCTTTGCAGGCACATTCTTAGAACTCGCCTTGGCCTGCGACCGCAGCTACCAACTTATCTTGCCCGACGACGAAGCCAAATCCCCGCGCATCACCGTGAGCGATGTCAACTTCGGCTTGTATCCGATGGCTACAGGCCAAAGCCGTTTGCAGCGCCGCTTTTACGAAGAAGCCCCGGCGCTCGAAGCTGTTCGTGCAAACGCAGGCAAAGCACTTGATGCAGACGAAGCTTTTGGGCTCGGCCTCATCACCGCCAACCCAGACGATATCGACTGGGCCGACGAAGTGCGCATCGCTATCGAAGAGCGCGTCGCGATGAATCCTGATGCTCTCACTGGCATGGAAGCCAATTTACGCTTCAACGGCACAGAGAACATGGTGACCCGCGTCTTCGGCCGCTTGACCGCATGGCAAAACTGGATTTTCCAACGGCCGAATGCCGTAGGAGAGAAGGGCGCTTTGAAGGTTTACGGTAAAGGCGATAAAGCAGCTTTTGACTGGAATAGGGTTTAAGTTCAAATTCAAATGCGGATACCGGGCGCAGAAGACGCAAAAGAAAACAGAAAGAAAATACAAAAATGAGATCGAAATTTCAAACATTTTTTTGTATTTTTCTTTTTGGTTATTCCTTCTGCGTAACCTCTGCGTCTTCTGCGTCTGGACTTAAAGGTATTTAAAAATCTCGTTGTGCAGCAATTCAGGTGGTTTGCTGCAACCGAACTTGTCCCCACCGTTGTTTTGAAATGAAATCATCATGAGCATTAACTACAGCGAGAAAATCCCGAATAACGT
>JANMFP010000182.1:0-13573 GCA_031378135.1 Variovorax sp.
TGGCTGGCGCGGCGCGACGCTGGATAACCTGAAAAAACTCCCGCTCGATTTCCCCGCGCTCAAAGTCATCAAGCTCGAGCAAAACTATCGCTCGACCAATACGATTCTCAAAGCGGCCAACAACGTGATTGGCCCAAACCCCAAGCTGTTTCCGAAAAAGCTCTGGAGCGATTTGGGCGAAGGTGAGCCGGTGCGCATTGTGGATGCAGACAATGAAGAGCATGAAGCCGAGCGGGCTGTGGCGCGGATTCAATCGCTGCGCGTGGGCTCAGAAATCGTGCAAGGCGATCAATACAAAGAGTGGAAAGATTTTGCGATTTTGTATCGCGCCAACCATCAAGCGCGGCTGCTAGAGCAGGCGCTGCGCAAGGCGAATATTCCCTATAAGGTCAGTGGTGGGCAGAGCTTTTTTGATCGGGCGGAGATCAAAGATTTGTGCGCTTGGCTTCGCTTGTTGACCAACAATGACGACGATCCAGCCTTTCTTCGCGCGGTGACTTCGCCCAAACGCGGCATTGGCCACACGACTTTGCAGCAGCTTGGCATATTTGCCGCGCAATACAAGCTCAGCATGTTTGAGGCTCTGTTTTCAAGCTCGCTCTCCGCTTCGATCAACGCGCGAAGCATCGGCGGCTTGCATGAATTCGGCCGCTATTTGAACGATTTGGAATACCGTGCACGCCACACGTCAGGCTTTGAAGCAGCCGGCGAATTCCTGCGTGATTGGCTGAAAGACATTGGGTACGAGAAGCATTTGATGGAGAGCGAAGACAACGAGAAACTCGCAGCCAGCCGCTGGACGAACGTGCTCGACTTCATCGACTGGATGGCCAAGCGCTGCGGCGGGCAGGTGGACGATGCGGCGGGGCTGACCATGAGTACGGAATCTAAATCGCTCTTCGAAGTGATTCAAACCATCTCCTTGCTGTCAACACTGACTGCCAAAGAAGGCGATCAAAACGTGGTGACGCTTTCTACACTGCATGCCTCCAAGGGCTTGGAGTGGCCGCATGTGATGCTGGCCGGCGTAGTCGAAGGGCTGCTGCCTTTCAAACCCGAGGAAGCAGATGGCACAAAACCGATCGAGGGGAAAATTTCTGAGAGCCTCGCGCTGCGCATCCAAGAAGAGCGCCGCCTCATGTATGTAGGCATCACGCGGGCGCAGCGCACGCTCTCGGTGAGCTACCCTAAGCGTCGCAAAAAAGGGCGCGATACAGTGGCAGGCATTCCGAGTCGCTTCATTGCGGAGATGGCGCTCGATCAGGCGACGGTGAAAGAGAATCCGATGGATCGACTGGCGGCGCTCAAGGCTGAATTTGCAAAGAAAGCTGCGCAGTCCAAGGCAGATCTTGCCGCGCAAGAAAAAGCTTTGGCGGGCTAAGGGGCTTAATAATGCGATTCAGTCTATCAGTCACTCTTATTTTGATAGCACTCGGTGCATATTTTATGCCGGCCAGTGCCCAAAATAGCTTAAAGAATGGTTCTGAAGGCCCGCGCTGCGTTGCCGCGCAAGACTTGGTCAACACGGATCTGTTTGGGGCATGGAGTTTGCTGCTCGAAGGGGGCGGCAAATCGGTGGTGACGCGCATGCAGTTGCAGCGCAATCCTGAGTTTGCAGAGAGCTTAAGCGGCAGGTTTGATGTCGAGGGCAAAAGCTTTGAGGTGTTTGGCGACATTGAGGCGGGCGCATTTGATTTAGAAGAAACAAATAACGGCAAAGACATCAGCGCTATCTGGAAAGGGCGCGTGGTAGACGGCAGTTGCGGGCAAACCATTCTTGGCACGCGGCGCAGCGTGGCACAAAACAGCGACCCCAGCAGAGAGCAAAACATTGAGCCGAGCAGCGAGCAAAGCTTCGTGCTCCGCAGGCCGGGCTGGTAAAGGGTGTAAGTTTGCAGTGGCGCTTGGCGACTGCTGAGGAATGACATCTCCTCTGACCCGAATCGCGCTGGCCAGCCTCTTAGCTGTCCCAGCTGTCTCCCAAGGCATGGCCTTGATGGCTGCAGCCGATGCGGCGCAATGTGCGGCGACTTTTGATGCGCAAAAAGCAAGCCTGTTGCGCCAGCAAGCCAGTGTCCCAGCGCCCGCTGCTCAGCGCATCGCAGGCAGCACAGTTGCACAAGGCGCGTGCGATATTGCTTGGGCATGGCTGGCTTCGCCCACCGTGCGCTATCCCCATGCTTCCATGGGTTCGTCCACGCATGCGGGCAGCTTGCATGCGATTTCACGCTCGGGCGCCAGCTACAGTTTGCGGTTGCCGCTGTCTCGCGTGTGGGAAGACTTGCAGCCGCGCTTGGTGGACCTGGATGGCGATGGGCGCGATGAAATTGTGGTGATTGAGGCAGATATTGCGCGCGGTGCAGCTATCGTGGCTTATGGCATTCCACGTTCAGGGCATTTGCTAGAAGAACGCGCTCGCAGCAGCTGGCTGGGCTTGCCGTTTCGCTGGCTCAATCCTGTGGGCTTTGCTGATTTTGATGGCGATGGGAAGATGGATATTGCCAGTGTGACCACGCCGCATATCGGCGGTGTGCTCACGCTGTATCGCTATGCGCCACCACTGATTGAGGCGTTTGCCAAAATGCCTGATGTATCGAACCATCAAATGGGCGATCCGAACTTGCAGATGCACGCCATCGTGAGCTTGCCAGGCCAACGACCCACGATTGTCGTGCCCGATATGACTCGGCGCGCTTTGCATGCGCTGCGCTGGGAGGTTCCAAGCAACAGCGCTGATGGCAAGCCGCAATGGAAAGAGCTGGCCGATGCGCGCCCGCTGCCGGGCCGCATCAATGCGCTGATGCCGCTCAGTTTGAATGGGAGCGCGAGCTCGGCCTGTGCGCAGTTGTCAGATGGCAGTTGGTGGCGAATTGATTTGATGCCTTGACGCCATGATGCCTCATGTGAGGCATCCATTACTATTAAATTTATAGCAAGCTACACTTGTTTTATGTCGGGTAATCAATGATTTGGCATAAAAAAAGCTCACTAGGCTTACACCCAGTGAGCTTGAACATCCAAAGGAGACTCTCTTCTTATTGGATGGCTTGGAGATGAAACATCAGGTGTTACATTCCTTTAGCAGAGGTTGGATCAACGGTTGTAAGCAGTTTCGCCGTGGCTGGTGATGTCCAAGCCTTCGCGCTCTTCTTCTTCGCTCACACGCAGACCGATCACCAGATCGACCAACTTGAACGCGATGAACGCGACAACTGCAGACCACACGATTGTGACCAAAACACCTTGCAGTTGAATCCACACTTGGCCGCCGATGCTGTAGCCTTCGCCGACTTTGTTGGTCACGTAGTCATAGATGCCTGTGCCGCCCAATGAAGGTGCTGCAAATACGCCAGTGAGCAATGCGCCCACAACGCCGCCCACACCATGCACGCCGAACACATCGAGCGAATCATCTGCGCCCAACATGCGCTTGAGGCCATTGACGCCCCACAGGCAAGCAAAGCCAGACACTAGGCCAATAATGATCGCGCCCATTGGGCCAACGAAACCGCAAGCTGGCGTGATCGCCACGAGACCGGCCACTGCACCAGAGGCCGCGCCGAGCATCGATGCCTTGCCTTTGGAGAGCGCTTCGCCAGTAATCCAGGCCAGTGCAGCGGCAGCAGTTGCCACCAAGGTGTTGATGAAAGCCAAAGCAGTCAGGCCGTTGGCCTCTAAATTAGAGCCAGCGTTAAAGCCAAACCAGCCAAACCACAGCATAGAAGCGCCTACCATGGTCAGCGTGAGGCTGTGAGGCGTCATGGACTCTTTACCATAGCCGATTCGCTTGCCAATCACATACGCGCCAACCAAGCCTGCGACTGCTGCGTTGATGTGCACAACAGTGCCGCCTGCGAAATCAAGTGCGCCTTTGGCCCACAACCAGCCAGCCGCAGCCTGCACTTTTTCAAGCGAGGCAGCATCAGTGATCGCATCTGGGCCGGCCCAGTACCACACCATGTGCGCAATCGGCAGATAGCTGAAGGTGAACCACAAAACAGAGAAAGCCAAAACGGCAGAGAACTTGATACGCTCAGCAAACGCGCCCACGATCAGCGCGCAGGTAATCGCGGCAAACGTGGCTTGGAAAGCGACAAAGGACAGTTCAGGGATCACCACGCCTTTGGAGAAGGTGGCAGCCACAGAATCTGGCGTGATGCCCTTCAAGAACAGCTTATCAAAGCCGCCAAAGAATTTGCCATCACCACCAAAAGCCAGTGTGTAGCCGTAGATGGCCCACAAGATATAGATCAGTGCGCTCACGACGAACACTTGCATCAGCACCGACAACATATTTTTGCTGCGCACCAAGCCGCCATAGAACAGCGCGAGGCCTGGGATCGTCATGAAAATCACGAGGGCCGTGGCCACCGTCATCCAAGCGGTATCGCCTTTGTTAGGCACGGGGGCGGCGGCGGGCGCAGCTGGAGCAGCGGCAGTAGCCGCAGCAACTGGCGCGGCTGCTGCAGGAGCAGCAGCCTCAGCTGGTTTGGCTTCGGCGGCCGGCGCGGCTGCAGCAGCAGTAGGTGTTGTGGCAACAGGTGCTGCAGACTGGGCAAAGCCTAAGCCAGAGCCCAACATCAAAGCCCAACCAAGGGCGAGAGAGGTGAAGATTTTTTTCATAGGGATCACTCTGGATGAATTACAGGGCTTCTTTGCCGGTTTCGCCGGTGCGAATGCGCACGACCTGCTCTAGGTCGTACACAAAAATCTTGCCATCGCCAATCTTGCCGGTGCGGGCCGCGCCCTCAATGGCTTCGATCACGCGCTCGACCAGGTCATCGCTGACTGCGGCTTCGATCTTGACTTTGGGCAAAAAATCCACCACGTATTCCGCTCCGCGATACAGCTCGGTGTGACCTTTTTGACGACCAAAACCCTTCACTTCCGTGACGGTAATGCCCTGCACGCCCATGCCCGAGAGTGCTTCGCGCACTTCGTCAAGCTTGAACGGTTTGATGATGGCGGTGACAAGTTTCATGTGTGTTCCTTGTTCTAAAAAATCAGAAGCTGTATTTCAGGCCAACGACCAATGTGCCGTTACCAATGAATTTGCCATTCACATCCGTGTAGAAAGCTTTGTCAGCATCTGTGCCGATCAATGCGCCTGATACAGACAAGCCATTGCCCAAATCTTTGGCTACGGTCAGCGAGTAATCGATGTAGTTATAAGGCTTGTTGTTTTTCACTTTTTGCTTGCCGATATGTGGGGTCAAGGTAAAACCGTTGCCCAAATCAAAAGCTGCGCTCAAATCAAGGTAGTCGCTGCCCTTGCTGTCGAGAAATCCCAAGAAAGTGCTGGTGCTGCGGCTGTATTTTGCGGTGAGCATCTTGTAAGTCAACGCGCCATAGACTTCAGTCGTGTTGGCGTTTCTAACCAAACCTGCACCTGGCGTGCCGACATCGCCAGAGTTGTTGCCTGGATATTGGTAAGTGATCGCGCCAACATCAAAGCCCAAATCTTCAACGATGGAGCCTTTGAAGCCACCGTACAAATCAACTTCGACGCTGCCCTTGGTCGCGCCGTTGAAATCTTTGATCCATCGCACGTTTGATCCAAAAGCGCCGAGGTAAAAACCGCTTTTGTGTGCAAAATCCGCACCAGCCTGCAGGGTAGGTTTTCTGGAGGTTTGTGAAATACCGCGGAAACGGTAGTCAGTGAAACCAGCAACGTTGAAGCTCAATGTGTAATCTGGCTCTGGCGCTTTGGCTTGTGCAAAAGCGCCGGCAGCGGCGAGGGAGAGCAATGTTGCAATGGAGATTTGAGAGAGTTTCATGATTTTCCTTTGGACGAACAGACAAAAACGACGGGTACATGCGTGAAGATGCACATATCGTGCCAATTATTTCACACTCACTTGGCCTAAGGCTTGAGGTTCTTGCCTGTGTTGGACACGGTTGCAGAATGGCACTAAAATATGTTTTTAAATACAGTTATGATGGCAGGCTGCTCTCATGATCACTGGACTGTGACGACATGCTTGCAAACGCAAACTGCGGATACGCACCAAAATAGGGAATAATTAATGTCAGGCTTTTCTTTGGTGCATTCTCGGGCTTTGATGGGCTTGCGCGCCTTGTCGGTTCAAGTGGAGGTCCATCTGGCCAATGGTTTGCCGAGTTTTACGCTGGTGGGGCTGGCAGATACAGAGGTCAAAGAGGCGCGTGAGCGAGTCCGCTCAGCCATTGCCAATGCGGGGCTGGAGTTTCCCAGCAACAAGCGGATCACTGTGAACCTCGCGCCGGCAGATATTCCGAAAGATTCTGGCCGCTTTGATTTGCCGATTGCACTGGGTATCCTCGCCGCCAGCGGGCAAATTGATGGCTCAAAGCTGGTGGGGCACGAGTTTGCAGGTGAGCTGTCACTCTCGGGGCAACTGCGGCCAGTGCAAGGTGCGCTGGCGATGGCTTTAGGTATGGCGCTAGAGCAAACCAAGATGGAGGCCATGGGGCAACTGCCCATTTTGGTGCTTCCGGAAGGCAGCGCTGAAGAGGCGAGCCTCGTGCCCGATGCGCGCGTGGTGCGTGTGAAGCATTTGCTGGATGTGGTGGCCCGGTTTGCCCCTGTCAAAGTTGTCGATCAGAACGAGGTGCCACAGGAGACCCACTCCGATGGCTGGACGATCCTCAAAGCAGCCGATCCCCAACCCAGCGCCAAACCTGCCGACATGCGCGAAGTCAAAGGCCAACAAGCGGCCAAGCGAGCGCTGGAAATTGCAGCGGCAGGCGGCCACAGCGTGCTCATGGTCGGCGCGCCGGGCACAGGTAAATCTATGCTCGCGCAGCGCTTTGCGGGCATCTTGCCGCCAATGAACACGCAAGAGGCTTTAGAGTCTGCTGCGATTCTGAGCTTGGCAGGGCAATTCAAAACCGAGCGCTGGGGCGAGCGCATCGTGCAAGCCCCGCATCACACAGCGAGCGCGGTGGCGCTCGTTGGTGGCGGATCACCGCCGCGTCCTGGAGAAATCTCGTTGGCCCACGAGGGTGTGCTCTTTCTTGATGAGCTGCCTCATTTTCCTCGCGGCTCGCTCGAGGCATTGCGTGAGCCGCTAGAGACCGGGCAGATCAGTATTTCTCGTGCTGCGCAGCGCGCTACTTTTCCTGCACGCTTTCAGCTGATCGCTGCAATGAATCCTTGTTTGTGTGGCCATCTGGGTTCGCGTTTGAAGGCTTGTAAATGCACGCCCGATCAGGTGGATCGTTATCAAAATAAGCTCTCTGGCCCGCTTCTTGATCGCATCGATATTCATGTGGAAGTGCAGGCCATGGCCGCGGAGGAATTGCTGCAAAGCTCGGCGCAGATCAGCGCTGCTGTTCAAGTTGAGAGTAGCGCAGACATTGCACAGCGCGTGGCCCGTGCGCGTGAGCGAAGCTTGGCGCGGCAAGGCCAGCTCAATCGTGCTCTAGAGGGCAAAGCCTTGGAAGAGCAGATCATGCTTGATGAGGCGGCGCGTAAATTTCTCAACACTGCCGCTGCACGCCTAGGCTGGTCTGGCCGAGGCATCCATCGCGCGCTGCGCGTGGCGCGCACCATTGCGGATTTAGCGGGCGCGCAGAGCACGCAAATCACGCATGTGGCGGAAGCGATTCAATACCGGCGGGTGCTGCGCTCTCAGGCTTAATTGATCATTTTAAGAATAAAAATGGGCTTTAGCCGGCATATTTATTGAGCTTGCAGCTATCAAAATTATAGTGATCGAAATTTTAGCAATTGAAATTAAAGTATTTGAGTCAGTGCGACATACTCAGCAACCGGCACTTCCTCTGCCCTGCGTTGCATATCAAAGCTGCCTGTAAAGCCGCGCTCATCTAGCCAGCGCCCTAAGCTGTGGCGAAGTAGTTTGCGCCGCTGGCTGAAAGCGACTTTGACCAAAGCTTCGAGAAGCTCGGGATCTAATGCAGCAGGCTGTTGGCGTGGAATCATTCTCACCACGGCGCTTTGCACGCGCGGCGGTGGATCGAATGCTTCGGGTGGCACATGCAGGAAATTGGTCATCTCGTAGCGCCATTGCAGCATCACGGATAAGCGCCCGTAATCTGAGGTGCTGGGCTTGGCCACCATGCGATCAATCACTTCTTTTTGCAGCATGAAATGCTGATCTGCTATTCTGTGCGCGAAGGGCAGCAGATGAAAAAGGATGGGTGTGGAGATGTTGTAAGGCAGATTGCCAACGACGCGCATTGGCTGCTCTTTAAGCTTGGCATTTGCTATGTTTTCAATAGCATTTCGCGCAGGCTTTATGCCGGGGATATCCACTTTAAGCACATCAGATTCGATGACCTGCACCAAAGCGCGGCTTCGCCAATACGCAGCCAAATCGCGATCCAGTTCAATCACCGTGATGGCGCCTAAGAGATCAAGCAAAGGCTGGGTGAGCGCGCCAAGGCCAGGGCCGATCTCGATCATGTGATCGCTCGGTTTCGGGTCGATCTGAGAGACGATTGTTTCGATCAGCGCGCCGTCGACCAAAAAATGCTGGCCGAAGCGCTTGCGCGGAATGTGTTTCACACGGAATGGTTCATGAATGCGGTAAGTCAGCTCATAAATTTAAGCTTACTGTGGTCGCTCGCGTATTTCTACATAGGCGCGGGCGCGAACGTCTTGCGCCCAAGTGAGAAAGGCTTCATCGATCTTTTTCTCGCGCAATGAGCCTCGTGCCGCTTCGCGCTGCTCGCGCTCATCCATTTTGCGCTCGCGCCGCTCCAGCACTTGCATCAAATGCACACCAAAGCGCGAGACGAAGGGCTCGGAGATTTGCCCCAGCGCCAGGTTATTCATCACGTCTTCAAACTCGGGCACAAATTGCCCTTGCGTGGCCCAACCGAGATCGCCGCCTTCGCGCGCAGAGCCGTCTTGGGAGTTGTCTTTGGCAGCCGTTGCAAAATCTAATCCAGCGACGATTTTTTTGCGCAGATCTGCCAGTCGTTCGCGCGCCGCTGATTCAGGAAGCTGCGCATTGGCGCGCAGCAAGATATGCCGAGCACGTGTTTGTGGCACAACGAGATTGCCCAAGCCTTGCTGGCGTTTCTCGATCACTTTGAGCACATGAAAACCCGCACCTGATCGCACGGGAGCTGCCACATTGCCGGCTTGCAGCTTTTGTGTGGTTTCTATAAACAGACCGGGATAACGCTCTGCACTGCGCAAACCCATCGCGCCGCCGTTGTCTCGCGCGCCAGGCGCATCAGAGAGCTCGCGCGCAAGCAGGGCAAAATCTTCGCCAGCACGTGCACGCTCAAAGGCTCTTTGAGCTTTGGCGGCCAGCGGCGCGATTTGCGCCTCGCTGGCATTCTCAGGCACGGCGATCAAGATTTGAGCGAGGTTGATATCCATCTGGCCCGAAGGTGCGCCATCGCGTTGCTCGCGGATGAAAGCATTGAGCTCGCTATCTGTGATGCGCACGCGTGATTCCACCTCGCGCTCACGCACGCGCTGCAGCAGCAAATCATCGCGCAAGTTGTTGCGCAAGGTGCTGATGTCAATGCCGTCTTCGCGCAAGCGCTGGCGAAATTGCTCCATGGAGAGTTGATTTTGGCGCGCAATGTTTTGCACGGCGTTGTCAATAGCCAAAGCATCAATGCGAATGCCGCTGTCTTGCGCCAATTGGATCTGAGCCCGCTCGCTGATCAAGCGCTCCAGCACTTGAGCATAGAGCTCTTGGCGCGGAGGCAATGCCCCGCCGCGCGCGCTGAACTGTTGCTCGATTTGTAGCAAACGGTTGCGCACTTCTTGATTGGTAATCGGCTCAGAATTAACGATGGCCACAATAAAATCTGCGCTGCGTTGGCTGGTGTCTTGCGCAGCGCGGCCTAAATTGAGGCTGGGGCTGGTGCGCAGGCCTTGCGCTTGTGTTGTGCTGATCAGTGATAGGCCCAAGAAGATAGCTACAGCCCCTAAGATTTTTGGCAGATGGCGGACATCAAGGAAGTTGGCACGAAAAAATATCATCACAGAATCACTCATAGTTACTGAATCGGCTGGGTGAAACATCGATTTTCTCACGCAGCAACTGATAGCGCGGCACATTACGCTGCAAAACGCCTAAGGGGCTGGAGCCCACCCGAGCAAAGCCGACGAATTCCATCTGGAACAAAATGCGTTTGGTGGCCGTTGTGTTCGTGGTTTGCAAACGCTCGTAAGCAGCGCGCGCGAGCCAACTGCCGCCATCGTATTCGAAGCCAAGTATGGTGTCGACGGGCTTGCTATCACGCAAGCTGAAGTTGAGCCGGCCTACGGAGTACCAGCGCCCTTTGCCCAAGCCTTGGCCTTTGCCCATCTCTTTGTCTTTGGTGCCCAACAAATCGTTGAGCGGCCATTGCCAGCCCAAATCAATTTGCTCGCTCACGCCGCGGTTGAGGCGATAGGTGCCGCTGATCACGCGATACGGGGTGGGCGTGTAACGCGCACCCAAGGTGCTGCGCTGGGAGCGTTTGGTATCGGGGTTGTATTGCACCGTGCCATCGAATTGCCAGCTGGGATTCCAGTTCACGGTTGCGCCAAACAGCATGTCTGAAAAACGCGATGTATCTGGCAAGCCGCCGGGCAGGGTCACTCTTTGATCGCTAAGGCGCAGGCGCTGCGCATAATTCAATCGCAGCATTTCAGCGCCTGTGTCGGGATCCAACAAACGGGAAGACGCGCCGATGGTGAGCAGATTGTTGTCGGAAATGCGATCGTTACCAGTAAAGGCGTTTTCGCTGTAGATGGTGGCAAAGTTGAAATCGTTCGCGCCACTGTCGTAGATCGGTACCGATGATTGATCTCGATACGGCGTATAGGTGTAGAAAGCGCGGGGCTCAAGGGTTTGTGTGAAGCTGCGGCCTAAATAGCTGGCCTCGCGCTCAAAGATCAGGCCGGTATCGAGACTGACTGTTGGCACGACCCGAGAGGCGGAGCGAGCGCCAGATTGTGGGCCAGTATTTAAAACATCATCAAAGCGGTAGGCGCTGCTGTGCAGCTGCAGCTTGGGCACGATGAAGCTGCCGGGCGTGACCCAAGGGCGGCTGATTTGTGCCAGCGCGTAGCTGCGCTGCGCGTTGGGCTGCAGGGTCAAGGCGCTCACTGAGGAGAAGCGCGTGGTGTCCAGCTCCAAGCTGTAATCGAGGCCGCCGTGGTTGACACGGCTGTATTTGCCGTTGAGCTGAGGCAGCCTGTCGTAGGGCGGGATGATGACGGAAGCGCTTTGTTGCAGGGTCTGCCATTTGAGGGCACGGCTGTAGAGCGACCAAGGACCATTGCTCCACCCCACGCTGCCATCACTGGCCAGCAGGCGCTGTGTGAGCGAGCCGGTGGCGCGTGGAAAATCGCGCCAGTAATCATCGTCGCTCACGCGATTCAAACCCAAATTAACATTCAGGTTGCCAACTGCGGGCAAGCCTGTATCAAGCGTGCCGCTGTGCGCTGTGCTCAGGCCCCATCGGTTGCGCTGTCGCAAGCTGTCGCTGGGCATCACGTCTAGCCGGGCGATGCCTTGGTAGTTGCGCTCCAAATAGCGAAATTCCGTGCCTAGATTGAACCCGCGCCGAGACAGCACGGTCGGGAAAAAGGTGGCATCGCGATTGGGTGCGAGATTGAGGTAATAAGGCACCACCAATTCCAAGCCGCTGACGTTATCAACGTTGATATTGGGTGGCAACCAGCCGCTTTTGCGTTCATCGGAGAGCGGGAAGCTCAAATACGGTGAGCCCAAGATCGGCACACCTTTGAATTCAAGCCGCGCATTGCTCGCCTCGCCTTGGTTGATCTCGTTATCAATGCTCAGTTGCGCACCTAAGATGCGCCACTCGCTCGAATCCTCGATGCCTGGCTCTTTGTGCCACACCGAATAAGTGGCATCGCGCGCCACGGAGCGCTGTGCATCAATAAAATCAATTCTTGAAGCCTCGCCACGGCCATTGTTTTTAAGCAAACGAAAGCTGGGATTCAAGAAAAAGCCCTCTTGGGCATCGACACGCAACTGGCCCTCTGTGCCTTCATAAATATTGCCATCGCGGTTGAGATACACATTGCCGCGTACTTTGGCTAAGTCATCGGGTTGGTAATACTCAATGCGATCCGCACGCAGCACGACGCCATTCTTGCGCAACTCCGCTCGGCCTTCCAAGACGGTTTCTAGCTCGGGCCGGCCTGAGATGCGATCAGCGAATACGAAGGAGAGTGAATTTTTGCGCTCAGCAGGCGTGAATTTCTCTTGGAGCTGGCGTGTGAGTTTGAGCTTTAAGCCGAGCATCTCGTTAGGCGCAAGCTCAGTTTGCGCCCAAGTGCTGGCGCTGGTAGCGATCAAAAACGCAGTCGCCCAAGCCACGGGGCTTAAGGCGACCTGTAGATATTCCGATGAAGCTGAACCAGAAGGTAACGGGGGCTGAGGCAAACGCATTCGGGTGGTCAAAAAAACTAATTGTGAGAGCGGCTCGTCAGTGTAGTTTCAAACGCTCCATACAATCAGATTATCCATGAGCCATCAGACCTCTTTTTCTTCCCCATCCTCCCGAACTGCTGAACCTGTCGTTTGGGCAGATTCCCAGCGCGAGCAGGCCTTCTCAGCTTGGCTGGCCACCATTGCGCCTGCTCACGGCTTGAAGCCCGAGAGCTTGCGCATCGCCAGCGCTGATGCCAGCTTTCGGCGTTACCTGCGCTTGGATACGCAGAACAGTTCGCCGCGCATCATCATGGATGCCCCGCCCGAGAAGGAGGATTGCAAGTCTTTCGTGAAGATTGCTGATCTCTTGCATGACGCGGGCCTGCTGGCGCCCCAAGTGCTTGCTTGGGATGAGCCGCAAGGCTTTATGCTGCTCACGGATTTAGGCGCGCAGACCATGATGCAAGGCATCAACACCGAGGAGCCGCATGCCAACTATGGCCGCTACATGCAAGCCACGGATGCGCTCGTGAAATGGCAGCTGGCCTCCAAGCCTCATCAGTTGCCGGCCTACGATGAAGCCTTGTTGCGCCGTGAGCTCGCGCTGTTTCCGGATTGGTATTTGGCGCAGCATCGCAAATTCAGTCTGAATGCCGCACAGCAGCAAACCATGCAAAGCGCTTTCGATTTGATCGTGCGCCGCAATTTGGCAGCGCCCAGCGTTTATGTACACCGCGATTACATGCCGCGCAACTTAATGCTCACTCGGGATGATGAGCTGGGGATTTTGGATTTTCAAGATGCGGTCTATGGCCCCATCAGCTACGACATGGCCTCTCTCATGCGCGATGCCTTCCTCACTTGGGATGAAGAATTCGTGCTCGATGTGACGGTGCGCTATTGGGAAAAAGCGCGCAAAGCGGGCTTGATGGACTTTGAAGATTGGGCCAGTGACTTTGGCGCGTTTTACCGCGCGGTGGAATGGATGGGCTTGCAGCGTCATCTCAAAGTGGCTGGCATCTTTGCGCGGCTCACCTTGCGCGATGGCAAAGAAAAATACTTGGCCGATGCGCCGCGCTTTATTCATTACATCCGCAATACATGCAATCGCTACCGTGAACTCGGGCCATTCCTCAAAGTGATCGATGAAGTCGAAGGCTTGCAAGAGGCCAGTGGTTGGGCGTTTGGTAGAGCCTAATGCAGAGCTTGATGGC
>JANMFP010000233.1:0-7305 GCA_031378135.1 Variovorax sp.
ATCGCGCGCAGAGCTTTGGCGAATGTGAGATCAATCTTCGCATTCACCTGCGTTTGGCCCACACCCGAGAGCTCATATTCAATCGGGTCTTCTACCGTCATGATGTTGGTGCTGCCTGCATCAAGCTTTGAAAGCGCAGCGTAAAGCGTGGTGGTTTTGCCCGAGCCTGTGGGGCCAGTCACCAAAATAATGCCATGCGGCTGAGTGATGAGATGCTCAAACTCTGAGAGCACGCTGCCCTGCATGCCTACCGCCGAAAGTGTGAGCTTGCCGGCTGATTTATCGAGCAAGCGAAGCACAGCGCGCTCGCCATGCGCAGAAGGCAAGGTGCTTACGCGCACATCCATCGCACGCGTGCCGATGCGCAGTGATATGCGGCCATCTTGCGGCAAACGCTTCTCGGCAATATCCAGCTCCGCCATGATTTTGAGGCGCGAAATCAAGGCTGCATGCAAAGCGCGATTGGGCTGCACGACTTCGCGCAAAGTGCCATCGACGCGAAAGCGCACGCTCGAGGTGCGCTCATAGGGCTCAATATGAATATCGCTTGCGCCGTCACGCGCAGCTTGCGTGAGCAGCGCGTTCAGCATGCGGATGATCGGCGCATCATCTTGATTCTCAAGCAAGTCTTCAATGGCTGGCAGCTCTTGCATGATGCGCGACAAATCCGCATCGCCTTGCACCTCGCTCACCACGCTGGCCGCACTCGATTCGCCTTGCGCGTAAGCGGCGCTGATGCGCTGAACCAGCACATCAGATGCTACTTTTTGTATAGCATGCTGCTCAGCATTCTCGCCGGCGAGTGCGTACTTTCGCATAATTTCTGCGAGAGCGGAGCGTGGCGTGGCGTCCGTCAACCAAAGTGTGAGCCCGAGCTCGTTGCCTTCGAGCAAAACTTGATTGCTGCGGGCAAAGGTGTAGGGCAAAGGGTAGCGTGCCATGGTGCTTCTAGGGTGAGTTATGGCTTGGATTTGATACTGGGTGTCACCAGCGGCGCAGGTGCTTTGCTAGGTGCAGTAGAGGGCTTTTGTGGCGGCAGCACGGGGGCATCATTCACGCTGCCCAGCACGATGCTAGGCACTGGTTGCACCTCTTTTTGGCCAGCGCGCATCAGTTCATAGCGATCTAGCGAGAGCGCATTGGTGGCCGCAGCATCACGCACGATCACAGGGCGCATGAAGAGCATGAGTTGGCGCTTGTCGCGATTACGGCTTTCGCTTTTGAACAAATTACCAAACAGCGGAATATCGCCTAAGCCAGGCACCTTTTGTGCACCGTTGCTAAAAGAGTCTTCAGCCAAACCACCAAGCACCAGGATACCGCCATCTTCCACCATCACATTCGTCTCTATCGATTGCTTGGTGGTGGTTGGGCCGTTGGCATTGCCCGAGGTATTGCCCTCAATGCCAGAATTTTCTTGGAAGACTTGCAAGCGCACTTGCCCGTCTTCGCTGATTTGTGGTTTGACGCGCAGTGTCAAACCCACATCTTTGCGCTCAATCGTTTGAAAGGGATTGGTTGCGCCGCCACCGCTGGCACCCGTGTTGGTGAATTGCCCCGTCACGAAAGGCACATTACGCCCCACCACGATCTTGGCTTCTTCGTTGTCCAAGGTGAGCAAATTCGGCGCTGACAAAATATTGCCTTCGTTGCTGTCTTCCAAAAATTTGGCCAACGCACCCAAAACATAAACACCATTGGTTTGTTTGGCGATACCCAGGTTCAGGCCTTTGCTGATACCTGCTGCAGCCAAGCCTGCCGCATCTTGCGCTGTGGAAAGACCGATGATGTTGCCAACCGTTCCGAAATTCGTACCGATACCGCCCACCACAGAATTGCCTGAGCGGCCTAAACCGGTTTGCCATTGGATGCCAAATTCCGCCGCACGTGTGCTGCTCACTTGCGCGATCAACACCTCCACCAGCACCTGTGCGCGGCGCTGATCGAGTTTGTCGATCACAGCGCGCATTTGGCGGTATTGCGGCTCGGGCGCAGTGATGATGAGTGCGTTGGTGGCAGGATCGGCCTGAATTTGCCCGCCCGTGCTGGGCTGGGCAGAGGCTGTGATGGGCGCTGCTGCCGCTCCAGCTGGCGCACCGGCTGCGCGAGCCACAGGCGCTGCGCTGCCTGTGCCCGCACCGCCGCCATCTGCACTCATGGCTGCTCGCAAGGTGGTGGCGAGCTTCACCGCATCGGCGTTTTTCAAGTAAACAACATAAATATTGCCAGCATCGCCATTGGTCGTGCGCTGGCTAGGCTGATCGAGCCTATCAATCAAAGATTTGATGAGATTGACCCGCGCCGGATTGGCAGCGCGCACGATCACCGCATTGCTGCGCGGCTCAGCCAAGATGCTGGTTTTGAATGAGGTATCGGCTTGGCCACCCGCCGGCGCCACGCCGCTGCCGCCCGATTCGCTCAAACGAATCAGCAGCGGCACGAGATCAGAAGCGACAGAATGCTTGAGTGGAAAAATCTCCAAATCTGTGGCGTTGCTCACGTCCAGCGCAGCAATGATTTTTGCCATGCGCTGCAAGTTGTCGGCGTAGTCGGTGATCACGAGCGAGTTGTTGCCCGGATTCACGTTGATCGTATTGTTTGGGCTGATCAGGGGGCGCAACACGGCGACGAGATTGTTGGCATTCTCGTGATTCAAGCGAAAAATTTGCGTGAGGATTTGATTTCCCCCGGCGCGCACTTCGCCCGCACTCACCGCGCCACCTTGCAGCTTGGCCTCGGCCTCGGGCACGACCTTATAAATCCCAGCGGACTCCACCACAGCAAAGCCTTGCAAGCGCAGTGTGGCTAAGAATTGCATGTAGGCATTGGCCAAGCTCACTGGCGCATCAGTGATCAAATTCATCTGGCCTTTGACACGCGGATCAACGACGAAATTGCGTTTCAAAATCACGCCGAATGTTTTGGCCACTTCGGCGATTTCAGCGTTCACGAAATCAAGCTTCACGCCTTCGGCGCTACGGGTTGCGTTTGGCGCGCTCCCAGCAGTGGGCACGCCTGCTGGCGCGGGCGCGGGTTGTGCAAAACTCAGGTTTGCAAGCAAAAATACACCGATAGCCGGCATAAATAATGCGCGTGCTGCTATCGAAATAGGAGTTAATGAGTAAGACATAAATCAACCTAAAGAAATCAAAGATTTGGCGCCTTGGCGGCGGCCAATGATATTGAGCACATTAGACAGCGTATCTTGCTGCTCGGGGCTGGCCGCGGCCTCGCCGCGGAAGCGAATGCGCGAGCCCACAATTTGGCCAGAGCCAGACAGCTGCAATACGCCTTGCACAGTTTGTAGCGCAAGCGTGGGCACATCGCCGCCAGATACCGTGAGGCGATAGTCGCCCAGCGGGCTGAGCGTGGACAGGCGAGACGACATGCCCAACAAATCCAATGTGAACTGGCCTTGCATGCGCATGCGGCCTTCGGAGCGCATCACTTGTAAGGCTTGCGTGTTCAAGCTGAGCTGGCCTTGGGGATCCAACGTGTTCCAAGGCGCGCCTAGGCCAGAGAGCCAAGGCGCAGGCAGATTCACCGTGGCGGGCTCTAACGCCAACACGCTTTGCGACCAACCAGGCTTGAAAGCCATTTGTACGGCCTGCGAGGCGCAACAAGGCATATTCAAGGCCATGCGAGCGCCATTCCATGTGGGGCGCAATGTCCAATCCACTCGGCCGGGCAGGCTGGCCGCATCTGCTGAACCTTGGCCACCCGTGAGCAGCAATTGCGCCGAGCCGCGCCACACAGAGCCTTGCGCATCAGCCAACACCACACGGCCATCGCTTGCAGCATCCATCGCGCGAGCAAGCCAAGCTGCAGGTGCAAACAGCACAACGGAGAACACTGCGCCCAAGCAAGCGGCAAAAGCCGCCGTGCGCCAAGGCGCTCGGCTGCGATCGGCCCAGACGGTGGAGCGGCGCGCGATTTTCATCGTTTATCTTGAGGGAAGATTCAGCACGATGCTGCCTTCCCATTGGGTGACTGCTGGGGTAGACGCTAACGAGGCTCCTGCTGATTTCTTCAGACGCAATTCACTGGGCACAAGCCGCGCATTGGCACGCACTTGCGCAAGCCATACAGCCAGCGCATCGCCACTCACAGCTCGCAGTGTGATGCTGGCACGTGTATCGCTCACGCTGAGCGTTGCGCCGGGCCCCAAGGTTTTCACTGAGTTTTCCAAGCTGCGCAGCGACTCGTCGTAGCTCAATGCGCGCTGCACTTTGAGCGCTGCGGCTTCGCTCGCCTGCGCGCGCATCTGCTGCAATTGCTCATCGAGCAGCGGCGCGGCTTCACGGGCTTGGCGCAGCTGCTTCAAGGCTGGCGAGATACCCACCCACCAAATCAGAGCAACTGCAACCAGTGCGATGGCGCTGCCCACGAGCATGCGCTCGCGTGGCGCAAAAGCAGCCCAGCGCGAAGCCAAGCCATTCATCAACACATTGTTTTTCACAACACTCATGGCTTCGCTCCTGCTCTTGGAGCGGCAGCAGCTCCCGACGCATCCTGATGCGACACGATCAGCGCCTGTGCATCGCTGCGCACCACAAGGCCCGCGTATTGCAAACGCGCAAGCAGTGCATCCAACTGCGAGGCCTGTAATTCACTGCCACGGATCTGTACTTCATTTGCTACATATTCAATAGCATCTGGCGCAGTATTTATGCCGGCCATTCCTGAAAAACGCCCATAAATGCTCTCAAAATCCCTGCCGCTCAGCTGCCCCTGCGCTTGACGCAGATTGGCCAGTTCACGCTGCATTTGCAACGGCGCATCCACCACAACTTTCACATTGGGAAAGCTCTGCGTGAGCAATTGATTCATCTGCGTGCGCTTCTCGGCGATTTGCGCGCTTTGCTTGTAGCTCCAAGCATTGAGGCCGATCAAATGAGCCAACAGCAGCAATAGCATGCCCCAACGCACCGGCCCCCAAACAGGAGCAGCCAACACATCGCCGAAAAATCCAGTAAAAATTTGCCAAGCCCGACCACCGCCAGACAACGCCAACTCCCCCTGCGCCAAATCCACCCCGCTGGCCTGCGCAGATTGCGCTGATTGCAAAGCCCATTGCGCGGCTTGCAACACATTCGCACGTTGCCCCAACACATGCTCAGCCCCAGCCGCCACAGCGGGCTCAGCCGTGATGGCCAGCCCTTCTGGCAGCTCTGGCAAAAGCGCGCCTTGTGCAACTTGAGCCAGAGGCAAGCACAGCACACCTTGCGCGTCGGCAAACGTGAGCCAAGCTGCATCTGATGTGCCGCTCACATGCAATTGCGCAATCTCACTCGGAAACGCCTGCGGCACGATGCGCGTCAGTGGCACACGCGCCGCCTGCAATGCAGCCACAGCGCTTTGCAGCCAAGCTTTGTTCACAGCGGCCACCCAAGTTGTTCCGTTCGAAGAAATCGAAGGGCAAGCGGCCAAGTGTGTTTGCGCTGGATCGTCGAGCAACTGCTCTTCCAGCACGCCAGAGAAAATCGCTTGTTGCTTGGCCGCAGACATGCCGCGTTGCATCTTGGGCAAGGCTGCCGCATGCCAAGCGATCACCTGCGCGGGCACGATCAGCGTCGCAACATCTGCCTTGGGCAAAAGCGCAGGCGTTGCACGGCCATGCGATGTGAGCGCGCCGTTGCTAGCGATCAGCGCATAGGCTAACTCGGCTTGGTTGGCCTCGGGGGCAGGTAGGGTAACGAGAAGTTGGCTCATAAAACAGCGGACATTTTGCTCATTATCGGCGAGACAGCATGAATTGATCGGCAGTCAAGCCGCCGCCAGCCAACGGGAAGCTGCCGCGCTCTCGCCAAAGCACCTTCACATCCAGCCCATCGCGCTGCACCACCGAGCGCTCCATCACCACCGTGCTTTCCTTGCCATCGGCCAAGCGCAGTCGCCCCGTCACTTCAAAAAACCGGCTGGCCACACTGTGCTGCCCATCGTTGAACTGCCCAGCCAGCGCGGGCACAAGATTGCCAGCATCAGCCAAACTTTTGAAATGCTGCTTGGATCGCTCAGCGACGATTTTGCGCGCGCCATCGAGCTCCAGCTCGGGCACGCTGGCATAAATCACTTCGGCGCTAGCAGTGTTCAGATTGATCGGCGTGCGGCTGGGTAGCCAAACAATGAAGGGGCGCAGGCGCTCAAGACTCCCCACCGACAGCCCGAGCAGCGTGAGCTGATCTAAGCGCTGGGGCAGCAAAGCCGCCGTTGAACGGCTTTCCGGGCTGATATCAGAGGCCAAGCGCAGATTTTCTGCGACTGCCTTGAGCTCGGCGATATCCAGCCCCTGCGAATCAAAGAGCTTGGCAAAAGCGGCCAGCGCCGTGGCTGAGATGCGCCCCGCCTCGATCAAGTTGTACACATTGAGCCGCGCCTGCATGTCTTGCATTTGGCCAGAGAGAAACACATCATCGTTGGCTTGATCGGCCAGCAAAACAGCATTCTTGGCATCGGCCGCTAAAAAGCTGGCCAAGCGCGATTCTTGCAGAGCCACCGCCCAAGGCTCGCCCAAATGATCTGCGCCGCCAGAGCGCGCGTCTTCGCGCAAAATCAGCCGCGCCCAATCCAAAGCGCCCACCAAAATCCAAGCGGCTTGTCCGCGCTCGCGCTCGGCGCGCTCCGTCTCCACGCCACGCCATTGCTGCCATGCTGCGCCTGCGGCCAGCGTGGCGACCAAGGTGAGTGTGAGCATGGCTGCGAGAAGAGCCGCGCCTCTTGATGAATGCTTTTTGAACATGCTCAGCCTTTGCCCCCTCGTGTGGGCTGCACCCAATCCAAGCTGAGTTTCCCGCCGGGTTGCTGGTCGGGCGCAAGCTGCAAAATCAAGCGCACACCATCGGGCTGTGCGCTGCTTTGCGTCGCTGAATCTGTTTGGGAGAGCGGATTGCTCCAACCATCGTTGCGGAAATAAAAAATCTGCCACTCATCGATATTGAGCACGGCAGTCTCCAAGGCGCGATCGGCCTGGCTCGGGTTTTGCCCCCAGCGCGCGGCCTGATCCCAAGCGGCCTGCCATTGCCCGCGTGTGCGGATGGGCTCAGAGACCCAGCGCAGAAAGCGGCGAGTGCTGCCATTTGCTGAATCCACATTGCGGCTGCCCCAAGCAATCACGCGCACTTCATCGTTTTCAAACCGGCGCGTGATGCGTAATACGCGGCTGTCAAACTCAATGGCCTTGGCCGTGCTCGCATTGCTTGCGCCACCCAACAGTGCAGCCGGCGGCGCAAGGGGTGAAGTTTGCGAAGCATCAATCATGTGATCCAAATCCGTGCGCCATTGCAGCAGCGCCGTTTGGATCGCGGC
>JANMFP010000264.1:0-3257 GCA_031378135.1 Variovorax sp.
ATGGTGGCCATGCATATGCACCGCGATCCGCTGACCATGCAGCTTGATCCGCTGCCAGAGAGCGAAGATGTCGTTCAACGCGTGAAGAATGATTTGCTCCTATTTTGTGAGCAACTTACGCAGATTTCATGCCGGGCAGAGGCCGATTTTGCTTTAAAAACACGTCTTTTGCTCGATCCTGGTATTGGCTTTGGCAAAACTGTGGCTCAGAATTTTTCGCTGCTGGCGCGCCAGCGCGAGTTGCTCGCATTAGGCTACCCCTTGCTCGCGGGCTGGTCTCGTAAATCCTCGCTGGGTGCAGTCACGGGCATTGAAGCGGCGGATCAACGCATGATCCCCAGCGTGGCTGCCGCGTTGCTCGCGGTCGAGCGCGGCGCGAGCGTGGTGCGGGTGCATGACGTGCGCGAGACGGCGCAGGCCTTGAAAATCTGGCAAGCGTTGATGCCATAAACTGCCTTTGCTGTCACTATAAAATCCATAGCATGCAGCGCATATTCTATGCCGGCTAGTTGCCAATTTCGCCTTAAAATCTCGTTTTAAGCTATTCATAACAAGCGCATCATGAGCAGACAATATTTCGGCACCGACGGCATTCGCGGCACAGTCGGCTTGCCGCCCATCACGCCTGATTTCATGCTGCGCTTGGCGCATGCGGTGGGGCGCGTGCTGAAAAAATCCGAAAGCCGCCCGACCGTGCTCATCGGCAAAGACACGCGCATCTCCGGCTACATGATCGAATCCGCGCTCGAATCAGGCTTCAACTCAGCTGGCGTCGATGTTGTTTTGCTTGGGCCTTTGCCCACGCCCGGCGTGGCCTATTTGACGCGTGCTTTAAGAGCGAGCCTCGGTGTGGTCATCTCCGCCAGCCACAACGCGTATCCCGACAATGGCATCAAGTTCTTCAGCCAGCAGGGCACCAAACTGCCTGACATTTGGGAGATGGCCGTCGAAGCCGCGCTGCAAGACGCGCCCGTGTGGGCTACCAGCCAAGACCTCGGCAAAACCCGCCGCTTAGACGATGCCGCAGGCCGCTACATTGAGTTTGCCAAGAGCACCTTTGCCAACGACCTCACGCTCAAGGGATTGAAAATCGTCGTCGATGCGGCTCACGGCGCGGCTTACCAAATCGCGCCCAAAGTGTTCCACGAGCTGGGTGCGGAAGTGATTTCGATCGGCTGCGAGCCCAATGGCACGAATATCAACGATGGCGTGGGCGCAACCCATCCAGAGGCGCTGATTCGGAGCGTCAAAGCCAATCATGCGCATTACGGCATCGCACTCGATGGCGATGCAGACCGCCTGCAAATTATTGCCTCCGATGGCCGCTTGTTCAACGGTGATGAAGTGCTGTATCTCATGGTCAGTGAGCGTGTGCAGCGCGGCGAAAAAGTCGAAGGCGCGGTGGGAACACTCATGACCAACATGGCCATCGAAGTTGCTCTTCAAAACAAAGGCATCCAGTTCGTCAGAGCAAAAGTAGGCGACCGCTACGTGCTCGAAGAGCTAGAGAAAAACAACTGGCTGCTCGGCGGCGAAAGCTCTGGCCACCTGCTCGCGCTGGATAAACACACCACCGGAGATGGCATCATCTCTGCCCTTCAAGTGCTGCAGGCCGTGCAGCGCAGCGGTAAATCGGTCGGCGCGCTTTTAGAAGGCATCAAGCTCTTCCCGCAAACCATGATCAACGTGCGCCTGAAGCTCGGGCAAGATTGGCAGAGCAATCCAAAGTTAGCGCCCGCTCAAGCCGAAGTCGAGCAAATACTGGGCAAAACCGGCCGCATCCTGATCCGCGCCAGCGGCACGGAGCCGGTTGTACGCGTGATGGTGGAAGCCCAAGACGCAGAAAAAGCCCGCAGCTGTGCGCAGCGATTGGCTGATGTGATCCAAGCAAGTTGATCCTGCGTTGGCTTGAGCATTGGCTTGAGAATGGGTTCGCGATCAGGCTTGCGAACAAGCTTGGCATATGAATTGCATACAATTTGGCAAGCTTCTGAACAAGAGGCCATAGCCATCATTTACCCTGCTGCTCACTCAACTTTGGAGACCTTCTCATGATCAATCGCCGCTCTAGCCTGGTATTGCCCAGCGCCCTCGCTCTGCTGTCCCTCACTGGCCGCGCTTTTGCACAAGCCGCTTACCCTAATCAGCCCGTCAAACTCATCGTGGCGCTCCCCGCAGGCGGCAGTGTAGACATGATTGCCCGCCGCTTGGGCGAAAAGCTCAGTACCGCCTTGGGCCAGCAATTCGTGGTGGACAACCGAGCGGGCGGCTCCGGCCAAATCGGCATGCCTTTCGTGGCCAAAGCGCCTGCCGATGGCTACACACTCACCGTCTCCCCGGCATCGTTTTTAACGACGAATAAAAGCGTCTTCAAATCATTGCCTTACGACCCAGAAACTGACTTCATGCCCGTGACGCGCTTGGTCAACCAGCCGATGGTGCTGATCGTGCGCGACAAATTCAAATACCCCACCGCCACCGCCTTCATCGCCGCCGCCAAAGCCAATCCCGGCAAAATCACGTTCGCATCATCTGGCGACGGCAGCCCGCAGCATTTGGGCGGCTTGATGTTTGAAACGCGCACGCAAACCAAACTCTTGCATATTCCATATCGCGGCGGTGCGCTCGCCATTAACGACACCATTGCCGGCGTGACCGATGCCATGTTTGCGGTGATGCCCGAAGCCGTACCGCACATCAAGGCCGGCTCGCTGCATGCGCTCGGCGTGATGAGCCCCACGCGCTCGCCCGTGTTGCCGCGCGTGCCTACGATGGTGGAAAGCGGCGTGCCTGATTTGAATTTGTCGGCATGGATGGCCTTGCTCGCGCCCGCCAAAACACCCAAAACCATCATCGATCAACTCAACAAAGCCGTGGTGGCCGCATTCGACACCGATCTGCGCAACCGCTTGGCCGAAAGCGGCATTGAAGTGGCCACCAGCAGCCCAGAAGATGTGCAGCGCTTGATCGCCAAAGACATCAAGCTGCATGCGGAATTGATCAAAGCGGCGGGGCTAGTGCCACAGTAAATTGCCGCAGTGATTTTTGTAATGATTATGAGAAACGGCCTGTGTTTATTACACAGGCCGTTCTATTTTTTGAAGCAATGAAGATTTAATGCAGCGGCACACCCGTCTTAGCTTGCACCAACTCTTTCGTCACGCCATCAGCCAGCTCGACAATCTTGAGGCCTTCAGGCACCACGTCAAACACACCCAAATCCGTAATGATGCGATCGACCACGCCGACGCCTGTGA
>JANMFP010000309.1:0-1799 GCA_031378135.1 Variovorax sp.
CTCGGCGGCAACTTGGAAAAACTGCGCTCGCAATTGCGTGAGCTCGATGTACAGGCCGAGTCGCAAATGCAAACGCGTTTGCAGCAAACCAAAGAAACAGAAGCTTCTTTTGATCCGCTTGAATTTGACCGCTACACCCGCGTGCAAGAGCTCACCCGCATGATGGCCGAGTCGGTGAACGACGTGGCCACCGTGCAGCGCAACATCCAACGCACGATTGAATCGACCGAAGACGATTTGGTGATGCAAGCTCGCCAAACGCGCGATTTGCAGCGCGACTTGCTGCGCACACGCATGGTGGAATTTGAAGGCATTTCTGAGCGCCTGTATCGCGTGGTGCGTCAAGCCGGTAAAGATGCGGGCAAGCAGGTCAAGCTCGATATCTTGGGCGGCACGATCGAGATGGATCGTGGCGTGTTGGATCGCATGACGCCCGCATTCGAGCATTTGCTGCGCAATTGCGTGGCGCATGGTATTGAAGCGGCCGATGCTCGCACGGCAGCCGGCAAAGCCTCCAGCGGTGAAATCGTGATTACCTTGCACCAAGAAGGTAACGACGTATCCATTGAATTCCGCGACGATGGCGCCGGCCTCAATATCGCACGCATCCGGGAAAAAGCCATTTCTCAAGGCTTGATTGGCAATGATGCCACTTTGGCAGACCAAGATGCGGCCAACTTGATCTTCACCCCAGGTTTCTCCACAGCAGCCACGATTACCGAATTGTCAGGCCGCGGCGTTGGCATGGATGTGGTGCGCTCCGAAGTGGTGGCGCTCGGCGGCAGGATCGAAACCTCTACATCAGAGGGCAAAGGCACCAGCTTCAAGCTCGTGCTGCCATTGACGACTGCAGTGACGCAAGTGGTGATGATGCGCATTGGCGAGCTGGCCATTGGTGTCCCCGCCAACTTGATCGAGATCGTGCGCCGCGCATCGCTCAAAGAGCTGCAATCGGCTTACAACAGCGGTACCTATGAATATGCTGGGGAGAACCTGCCCTTCTATTGGGCTGGCGCGCTCTTGCAGCATTCCTCAGCGAGCCGAGAGCCTGCCACCAAGACGATTCCCGTAGCGGTGTTCCGCTCAGCTGCGCAGCGCGTGGTGGTGCATATTGACGAGGTGCTGGGCAACCAAGAGGTGGTGGTGAAAAACCTCGGGCCTCAGCTGTCTCGCCTGCCTGGCTTGGCTGGTATGACGGTATTGGCCTCCGGTGCTGTGGCTTTGATTTACAACCCAGTGGCGCTGGCTACCGTGTATGGCGCGCAAGCCCGCGCCATGAGCTTCGATCCTGCTCAGCCGCACGCACTGGAATCGCAAGCGGTGTCTGCATCGCAAATGGGCTCGCTCGAGATCACCGATGCCGTACCGCGTTCCCTCTCAGGCGATGCGCAGCCCGTCGTACCGCTGGTACCCGCCAATCCTGCTTCAATTTCTGCGCCGACTGTACCGCTCGTGCTCGTGGTAGACGACTCGATCACCGTACGCCGCGTCACCCAACGCCTGCTGCAGCGCGAAGGCTATCGCGTTACGATGGCGGCAGATGGCTTGCAAGCGCTCGAGCGCTTGGCTGAAGAGCTGCCTTCTGTGATCTTGTCCGACATTGAAATGCCGCGTATGGATGGCTTTGATCTGCTGCGCAATGTACGTGCTGATGAAAAACTCAAGCACTTGCCTACGATCATGATCACGTCGCGCATCGCTGAAAAGCACCGCGAATATGCTTTTGAATTGGGCGCAAACCACTACCTCGGCAAACCGTACAACGAAGAAGAGCTACTCAGCTTGATTCGCCGGTATGC
>JANMFP010000316.1:0-6910 GCA_031378135.1 Variovorax sp.
GGTAAGGCAGGCCGCGCGCGATGCCCTCGGCTTGGGAGAGATTGATGATGGAAGCGGCATTGCTCGGGTCAATCAGCTTCTGTACGGCGGCGGCTTGTGGGGAGGCAATCAAAATAATGGCATCGAGCTTTTTATCCAGCAACGCCTGCGTAGCGGCCATGCCGGAGAAGGGCTCTAGCGTGGCGTTTTGTTCCGTGATGCCATAAGCATTGAGCACATCGAGCGCGACTTTTCTGGTCCCGCTTCCAGGGCCGCCTACGGCAATGCGCTTGCCTTTGAGGCCAGCCAAGCTGCCTTTCAGTCCTTCCGCAACTTCTGGGGTTTGCGCAAAGATCCAAAGCGGCTCAAAACCGATCACGGCGAGGGAGCGAATCGGCGTTTTGTCTTCATCTTCATTCGGGTTGAGGGTGAGCTGGCCGAGGCCGCCTTGCATGAAGCCACTCTGCACTTCATTTTTTTCCAGGCGCTCTAAATTCTGCACGGAACCTGCCGATGTTTTCAGATCAAGCGTGATGCCATTGGCTTTGAGATAAGCCTGATACTTTTCGCCGAAGTTGTGATATGCACCATCTGCGGCGCCTGTGGTCATCGTGACAATGCGTGGCGGCGCGGGGCTGATATAACGGCCAATCGCCCAGATGATCGCGGCAAGCACTGCAAGGAAGGCCGCAGCGGCCATGCTTTTTTGCTTGCTTGTGAGTTGTGGAATGACCATGAATTTATATCGAAAAGCCTTTGTACAACATGTAAGCGGCGAGCGCATACAAAATGCAGGCAAACACGCGCTTGAGTTGCTTCACATTCATCGCATGCGCAGCCTTCGCACCCACGGGCGCCATGAATACGCTGGTGATCGCGATCAAGCCGAGAGCGGGCAGCCAGATGTAGCCGAGCGATGCTGGCGGTAAGCCTTGCACGCCTTGGCCGCTGATCGCGTAACCCATCGCGTTGACGAAGGCAATCGGAAAGCCAAGCGCGGCCGATGTAGCCACTGCGTTATGAATAGCCACGTTGCACCACGTCATGAATGGCACGCTGATGAAACCACCGCCTGCACCGACCAAACCTGATAGAAAACCAATCACGCCGCCGCCCGCAAGTTGCCCCGCCGTGCCGGGCATTTGCCTTGTGGGGGCAGGCTTTTTGTCGAGAAACATTTGCGTGGCAGAAAACGTGACGAAGGCCCCGAAGAAAATCGCCAGCCAAGCGCCTTTGAGCAGCGCGAAAACGCCGAGGCTCGCAACGAGAGCGCCCATCACGATGCCGGGCGAGAGGCTCTTGGCAATATCCCAACGCACCGCGCCGCGCTTGTGATGCGCGCGCACGCTGGAGATGCTGGTGAAAATAATTGTTGCCATGGATGTAGCAATCGCCATTTTCACGGCCAGATCGGGGGCGAGGCCGCGCGTGCCCATGATGTAGGTGAGAAAAGGCACCAAAATCATGCCGCCGCCGATACCCAGCAGGCCCGCGAGGAAACCGGTGGCGAGCCCTAAGACGAGGAGTTCTGCGATCAGCAGCGGTTCGAGTGTCATACTTTTGGTTGTTATGTCGGGGATAGGGTGCTTGCAGCGGATGCACTGGGCCGGCATCCTGAACCGGGGTTCAGGTGGGCGAGATCAGCCACACATTGGGTTCGTCTAACGCGAGACGATCACGCTTGTGAGGCAATTTTCAAGCCCGAGCTCGTGGAGCATTGGTACAAGAATATAAAGCCCAGCACGACTGCAAGCAGTTTTTATTCTACTGCGCTAAGCCTGTCTTTGTGCGAGGCCATCGAGTACCCATCCGGCAGCGCAGAGGCCGAATGTGGCGGTGACGCTGACCACTGAGCCGAAGCCATGGCAATTGAGGCTGCCGTCTGCATCTTCAATGGCGCAAGACGGATCGGGCGGAGCCACACTTTCTTTGCTGAACACGCAGGCGATGCCGATTTTTTTATCGCGCGGTGCGCCGTGTTGGCGGCGCAGGCGATAGCGCAGGTCTGCGAGAAGCGGGTCGTGCGTCGTCTCACTCAAGTCTGCAATTTCTACTTTCTCTGCTCGGCGCTTGCCGCCGGCTGCGCCGCTGGTGATGAACAGGACGCCAAGCTTTTTCAATCGTTTGATTTGATCGAGCGCCCAAGCGGCAAGAGCAGTTTTAGCGCTTTGCTGGTCGCAAGCGTCAATCACGGCATCGAAGTTTGCAGCGGCTAATTCAGACCAGTTTTCAGGCGTAGCGAATTCTTCGACTGAATTGACTTTGCATTCTGGGTTAATCAGCGCAATCCGCTCTTGCATCGCCAGCACTTTAGCTTTGCCCACGCTCAAAGTGTCCGCATGAATTTGTCGATTGATATTTGATTCCGCGACTTGGTCAAAATCAATCAGCGTGATCTGCCCCACGCCGCTGCGCGCCAAAGACTCAGCTGCCCAAGAGCCCACGCCGCCAATGCCGATCACCGCCACATGCGCCTTGCGAATCTGCGCGGCACCTTGCACGCCGTAAAGCCGCTCCAAGCCAGAAAAGCGGCGAGCTAAATCGGCTTGGGAGTCAACAACTTCCGCATGGTCAGTACGCATCACGCCATCTTTTCCAAGCGCCATATTTGGTAATTAAAAGCGAGCACTGCGCCGAAAATAATTGCAGCCACTGCGATGAAGCTCATGGTTGACAGTGTAGAAATTCCACTCAAGCCTTGGCCCACTGTGCAGCCCATGGCTGTTACGCCGCCGATGCCCATGAGAGCAGCGCCACCCAGATGATTGGCCACATCTTCCGTGCCTCCAAAGCCTTCCCAACGAAAGCTTTTACCGATCAAGGCCATCACGGCCGAGCCTGAAATCACGCCAAATACGGAGGCAATGCCCAGTGTGAGGACTTTGGATTTATCGCTGAAAAACATGAACCAATCTACGGTGTAAGCCACAGGCGCGACGAAACTCAACGCCTCTGCGCGGCCTGAGTTGGTGGCCACAAATGCCTCTTGCAAGGTCTCCGGGTGCTCAGCGATGAAACCGAGCGAGCCGCTGGCCCACCACATGGCCGTGATGATTGCACCGAGCCCCAAGCCTGCAAGCAAGTTATCAAAGCTGCGGAATTCTTGTGCCATCAAAGCCCACAGAACCAAGCCGCCACCGATGATGGCCGCGCAAAAGAGCTGCGCAAGCTCTAATTTGATGCCAAATAAGCCAATGGCCGGCATATAGGCTGCGCTGAATGCTACTGAATTAATAGCAACTTGATCCACGGTCGCAACGCGAAGCACGGCTGGCATGCCCTTCAAGGTGGCAAATGCAGCAATGCCCATCACGAGAAAAACAATCACCGATTTCAAACTGCCGCCGCCGATGCGCACCAAGGTTTTGCTGCCACAACCCGACGCCAGCACCATCCCAAAGCCAAACATCAAGCCGCCAACCAAGGCCGAGAGCCACATCACACGGCTGCCTGCATAAAGCGTTTTGCTTGGATCAATTTTCCCAAAAAAACTCAGCGAAGCAAAGCCCAGCATCGCCACACCAGCAGCGAGTGCCCATTGGCGCATGCGCTGCCAATCACCCATGTTGACCACATCGCTGACAGCGCCCATGGTGCAGAAATTCGTGCGCTGGGCAATCGCGCCAAATAGGAACGAGAAAATGAAAGAAGCCAGCAAAACTTGCTGGCTCAGGGAGGTAAGTTCGGAAGCTTGCATGCACTTATTTTAAGACGGCGCAAGTGCAGCTCGAATCGCCTCAATCCGCGCCCGATTCACACCAAAATCTTTTTGCCCCAAGCGGCTCGCACTGCGCACATGGATCACGCTGTTTTGCGCATCAAGTGCAAATTCCACGTCGTCGGTGAATTTCAGCAAAGCAGTTGTGCTGTGTGCATAAATGTAGTCAGGCGTTTGCGTGACGATCACTGTGCGAGGCATGGCTTTGAGTGCATCTGCAATTTTTGCCATTTCAGCATGGCCATCGCCCGTGATTTTGAAAGGCTCAATCGCGCTGTAGTCTTTTTGCCGATCATCGGGCCAGAGCGCAGCTTGGCTGCTCACGCAGTTCGGCGTGCGTGAGATGCGCTTGAGCTTACCGTCTTTGAAGCCGAGATCTTGCGGGGCTTTGCCGCGAAGTAAACCGAGCTGGCCAGCAATGATGAGAGCCAGAGCGACGATGGAGACGGCGAGTAAAAAGAGAATGAGAAAGCGCATAGTCGATATCCTTTAGATTTGCCATGCGGTTGTAGCAGGTCTGTCTGGAAGGCTCAACCTAGAAAAGGCAGGCGCTGTCTCGGCAATGACTTTGCCGCGCTTGAACACTTTGAGGCGCGTGGCTCGCAAACGCAGCGCTTCCACAGGGTCGCGCGCTTGCAGCAGCACGAAATTTGCTTTGCAGCCTTTTTCAATGCCATAGCCCTTCAAATGCATCAGTTTGGCGGGATGGATCGTCACCGCATCAAAGCATTGGCGCATGGCCGATTGAGATGTCATCTGCGCCACATGCAAGCCCATGCTGGCCACTTCCAGCATATCGCCGCTGCCTAAGCTGTACCAAGGATCCATCACGCAGTCGTGCCCAAAAGCCACGGTGAGGCCATGCGCCAATTGCTCTGGCACGCGCGTCATGCCGCGTCGCTTGGGATAGGTGTCGTGCCGGCCTTGCAAGGTGATGTTGATCAGTGGATTGGCGATCACGCCCACACCGGCCTCGCGCATCAGTGGCAAGAGCTTGCTCACGTAATAGTCGTCCATGCTGTGCATCGAGGTGAGATGCGAACCCACGATGCGGCCTTGCAGCCCGAGGCGCTGCGCTTCAAAAGCCAAAGTTTCTACATGGCGCGAGAGCGGATCATCGGATTCATCGCAATGCATATCCACCAGCAGGCCACGCTCAGATGCAATTTCGCACAGCAGCTTCACGCTCTGTGCGCCGTGCTGCATCGTCCGCTCAAAATGCGGAATGCCGCCTACGACATCCACGCCTTTGTCTAAAGCTCGCTTTAAATTCTCCAAAGCGCCCGGCGCGCGCAGCAAGCCATCTTGCGGAAAAGCCACGAGCTGCAAATCGATATACGGCGTAACGCGTTTTTTCACCTCAAGCAGCGCATCGACGGCGAGCAACCGCGCATCGCAAATGTCCACATGCGTACGAATCGCGAGCAAGCCTTTGGCCGCCGCCCAATCGCAATACTGCATCGCGCGCTCAACCAAGGCTTCTTGCGTGAGCAAAGGCTTGAGCTCGCCCCACAGCGCGATGCCCTCCAGTAAAGTGCCGCTTTGATTCACGCGCGGCAGGCCATAGCTCAGCGTCGCATCCATGTGGAAATGCGCATCGACAAAAGGCGGCGTGAGCAGCTGGCCTTGCGCATCCAGCGTCTCATGCGCATCTGCTGTCATGCCAAGCGCCACCTCCACAATCAAACCGTCTTGCACTGCAACAGAAGCATTCGTGCGGCCATCTGGCAGGGTGGCATTCGTGATCAGCAAATCGAGCATCAGCGCTCTCCTTTGAGATAAGGTTTCATCAACGCCTGAGGATACGCGGCCTTGCGAGCCACGATCACTAAGGCCACGATGCTCAACAAATACGGCAGCATCAAATAAATCTGATACGGCAGCGCCGCGCTTCCTGCTTGCTGCAAGCGCAATTGCAACGCATCAAAAAATGCAAACAACAGTGCGCCCAACAGCGCCTTGCCTGGCCGCCAACTGGCAAACACCACCAGCGCCACGCAAATCCAGCCTCGGCCATTGACCATGTTGAAGAAAAAAGCGTTGAACGCCGAGAGTGTGAGAAACGCGCCGGCCATGCCCATGAACGCTGAGCCTGCAACGATAGCCACAGTGCGCGTGACGGCCACCGAGATGCCTTGGCTCTCCGCCGCATGCGGATTCTCGCCCACCATGCGCAGCGCAAGGCCTCAGGTGTGCGATACAACGCAAACATCATGAGCGGCACGAGTAGCAATGCCATCAAAGTCGGCGGCGTCTGATCAGACAACACCGGAATCGGCAGCCAGCTCATCTCTTGAAACGGTTCAATTGTTGGCGGCGTATTCACCTTCGGAAACAAAACGCGATACGCGTAATAGCTCATAGAAGTAGCCAGCAGCGTGAGCCCTAGCCCCGCCACATGCTGCGAGAGCGCCAAGCCCACTGTGAGCAGCGCATGCAAAAGCCCAAGCGCCGCACCCACACCCGCCGCCACTGCCATGCCGCCCCAAAGCGAAGCGCCTTGATACACAGCCAGCCACCCGGCAAACGCGCCCGCAACCATGATGCCTTCAATCCCCAAATTCAGCACCCCCGCCCGCTCGCAGAGCAAAACGCCGAGCGTGCCCAAAATCAGCGGCGTGGCAATGCGCAGCACCGCTACCCAGAATTGCGGGTTGGCGAGGATTTGCAGAATATCGTTGAGCAGTTCCATGGCTATTTCCACCGCAATCGATACTGCGCCAGCATCAGCGCCACCAACATGAAAATCAGCGAGGCCGCCACGATCACATCGGCGATATAGGTGGGCACGCCCACCACGCGGCTCATGCTGTCTGCGCCCACCAGCATGCCTGCCACGAAGATGCTGGCTACCACCACGCCCAGCGGGTGCAAGCCCGCCAGCATGGCCACCACGATGCCGCTGTAGCCGTAGCCGGGGCTCATGTCAATCGTCACATAACTCGTACGGCCTGCCACTTCAATCGCGCCGGCCAGCCCCGCGAGCGCGCCTGAGAGCAGGGCGGTGAGCACGACCGTGCGCGTCACAGGCACGCCAGCAAACGCAGCCGCGCGAGGATTCGCGCCCGTAGCGCGAATGTTAAAACCGAGCACAGTGAAGCGCATGATGATCCACACGAAAATCGCCAGCAGCGCCGCGATGATCAAGCCCGAATGCAGGCGCGTTTGCTCAATGAGTTTAGACAGCTCCAGCTCGCCCACCAAAGCAATCGA
>JANMFP010000336.1:0-8085 GCA_031378135.1 Variovorax sp.
TTGAATTTACCGTAATCAATCAGGCGAACCACAGGTGGGCTGGCGCTCGATACGGTCTCGACCATATCCACATCCAAATCCATCGCGCGGCGCAGCGCATCTAGTGTGTTCATCACGCCGAGCTGCTCGCCATCGACGCCGATCACACGCACTTCAGGCGCCATGATTTCGCGGTTTAAACGGTGTTTGCGCTCTTCACGAGAGTAGCGCGAGGGGCGCGGGGGGCGCGGTGGCCGAATGATGGGCGGCCGGTACGGTGCGGTTGCGATGGTGAAATTCCTATAAAAGTGAGTCTGTCCCAAGCATCTCCACTTTGCGAGAGCGATATGGACAGTTTCTTTTCAGAAAATTCAAGCTATCGCTCTCAAAAAGGGTTGCAAGGGAATCGTGTCCGTTTTCAAGCGAACAATTCATTTTAAAGCTTATTGGTGATCAAAGTGGATGAGTGTCTGCCCTAATCGATATCTTGCCAACTTACTGCGCCCGTACCTACACCACTGCGCCTGTGCTGCCCGATGCCCATGGCCTGCGATTGCTTGCCGTGTTCAGCGCCTGTGAATTCACTCGTCCTGGCTGGTGCTCAAAGCATAGCAAATACGAATCATTCTCATTTATGATGCGATTTGCGATAAGATTCGCAGTCAGACTGAGTTTGTAGGGTCATGCGGCATGCAGATGCATGCTGAGCAATATCTCGTCGATAAACTCGGCACATCATTGATCGAATTACAAGGAAATCTTCCATGCAAGGCCACCCCCAAGTCATCGCAGCATTGCAGGCGCAACTCAAAAACGAGCTCACCGCGATCAATCAATATTTCCTCCACTACCGCATGCTCAAGAATTGGGGTTTGGACAAATTGGCCAAGAAAGAATATGAGGAATCGATTGGCGAGATGAAGCATGCTGACCAACTCATGGATCGCATCTTCACGCTCGATGGCCTGCCGAATCTGCAAGACCTGGGCAAACTGCGTGTCGGCGAGAACACGCCTGAAATCTTGAAATGCGATCTGGCTTCTGAGACCGCCGCGCAAGCCACCATCAAAGACGGTATCGCGGCGAGCGAGGCCGCCCGAGATTACGTCTCACGCGATTTGCTGCAAGGCATTTTGGAAGACACCGAAGAGCACATCGACTTCCTTGAAACCCAGCTCGACTTGATCGAAACCGTAGGCCTGCAAAATTATCTGCAAAGCCAGATGAGCCCAGCTTACTGAGCCACACGCTTGTACTCTCTAAATGCGCCTTCGCTCAGGGCCGCCCTGCGGGAAAATATTTACTCAAAATACCGTCCAACGCATCCCTTGCCGCCTGACCTTCGCTAGCACCGTAGGTATTCAGCCATACGCTATACCAGCCCTCGCCGTAATCGAGACTCTTGCCGGCGCCGCTGATCAGCGAAGCGTCTTTGTTCAAAAACGTTGCTGCATGGAGTTTGAACATCGCATTGGTCGTCGGAATCAGCGCTTTGTAGCCGACGAGCCGATCGTAGATCAAAGCTGAGCGCGGCAGGTTGGCAGCTGTGATGGCGTCAGCCAGTGCGGTTGCATTTTTGGGTTGTACGCCCCAGAAATGGATCAAAGGCGTTAAGTCAACTTTGGCAGCGATCGACATACGCAATATCCGACTGTCGTCCTTTGCAAGCGTGCTGCCAGCCTTCACCAATTTCAGCTGCGCAACCCGCTCTTCTTCGGCATAAAAGCTCTCCAGAGCATTCCACCCGAACAGCGCCGCAACTTCTACATATTTGGCATAACCACGCTGCTGATAACGCACTTCATTTTTCTCGGAACTCGTGATGTCCATCGCTTTGCCAAGCCTGAAGTTTTGCGTCACCATCCAGTTAACAGCGGCGACCTCACGGCCAATGTATGGCGTGCCGTTCATTGACCGGCCCAAACCCGCGTCGATATTGATGCCATAAAGCTGATTGGCCACGGCGACTGAAAGCAGATTAACGGAAGCCTCGCCTTCGCCATCAAAATCGCTGAAGAGTTGGGCATGGCCGAGTTCATGAAACTCCACATCAGAGTAGCCTTTGCCCGGCGTCAGCAACCAACTCTTGTTGTTGCCGTTGGTCGCGTCGCTAGGCATGTAGGTGTTGTTCCCCGTTGGATAGCCTATGCCAAATGCGTCGCTGTACAAGCTAGTGTCCACAATGTTGTACAAGACTTGGTTATTCCTCACTTCTTTCTTGCCCAAAAGTTTGGACACGACATTCATACGATCATCCCAATCTTTCATCATCGCGGCTGGATCGTCGTAGGCATAAATCCAGCTGGTTGGCAATGTCATCATATACCTGTCGCTCATGAAATCAGCCCACGGCGCGGGGTGCAATCGCTGGATCTCTCTCCACTGGGCAGGTGTTGTGGGATTGATGACAGTGCTTGAAAAGAAGGGTGCAGGCACGGCGTTTTGAATGGTGATGTCTACGCTCGCGCTAGCATTGGCAAGATAGGGCACGTCGATATAAATACCACCGCCGTAGGGATTAGCAATTTCAGTGACTTCGCTGACGATTGGAAACTGATTGCTGACCCGAAAAGGCCGTGCAATGGTGCTCTTGATGTATTTGTCGTGCACGTTTGCACCGACTCTTATTCTAAAACTGCCGTCTTTTGGAATCGCTGCGGGCACAGTGACTTTTGCAATATCACCAGCGGCCAGATAGTAGCCGGTGGGTCGGCGTGCAAAAGACGTGGAGAAAGCCGTGCGCAAAGCCGTATCTTGCGCCATGGTCGAGTTGATCTGAGCGGTGTAAATTGCCGTGGGCACTGCTGGGGCTTTGACCTTGCCTGGGAACCAATCAGAGCTGTTAAATTTCTTACCACTTAGCAAGCCCTTGTAGGTCGCCAGCGCAGCAGGTGCGTAGGCGATGTCAAAAATGCTTTGCTGAATAGCCAATACGGCGCGGTCAATCTCAAAACCATCTACTTTTCCAGAATAGTTAGGAAACCCGTTTTTGGTTTTTGTGTTGAGAAAAAACGCGCCTTTTTCTTTGGACTCATAAGCACTGAGCAAAGAAAAAGCTTGGGAGATATTGGCTTCGGTGTCGGCCAATGTGTACAAGGTTTGCGTGATGCGATCGTTCTGTTCTTGCAGTTGTGCCGCAGTTAGCAGAGATGCGCCGCTGACGTGTAAATTGAGCTGAGCCAATGCAGCTGAAAACACCACCGCATCATTGTTATCCGCCTTAACCACTTTGCAATAGCCTTCTTTGTACTTAGAAGGCACAGGATCGTTGCCAAACACCTCGGCTGAGAGCAGCAGCTTGCCAGTTTGGGCATACAAGTAAACAAATCTGTTTTCAGATTCCAAGCCAAATGCAACGTGGGTCTTGACCTTTAAATCGAGTGTGTCCCCTTGCTTGCCGCATTTGATAAAGCCCTTTAAATCGAACGCTGGCGATGCGCTTGAGGCATCACCTGTTGTTGCGGTGGAGCCCGTGGATGCCCCTCCGCCGCCGCCTCCCCCGCAGGAAACAAGATACAAACTTGCCAATACGATGCATGAGGCAGAAACTGCACGCATCACTTGAGGGCTGATTTTTGAGGGTTTCATGTCATGGATACTTTCTAAAAATGTTCAGGGTTTGAGTAGCTTGATCATGGCGTTACCCATGCTTTCACCGATGCGAAAGTAACTCTCGCCGTTGTAATTCCAGTGGTAAGTAAAACCAATTTCTGGCGACGTTTGGGGATAGTGAAAAGGTCGCGTATCCACGGTGTTGACCGTACCCGCGAATTCCGGATATTTGGCGGGATTGGCTACGTTGCCTTGAGCTGTGATCAACCTGACAGCCACCGGATCTTTGTCTGCATCAGCCATGCCCGTGTTGGCTATGACGAAGGGCATAGCAGGAAGTTGGAGATCTTTGCGCAGATCCCGGATCAGGTTAGCTAGATTGACTTCGTATTCATCGACAAATTTAGAGTTGACGCGATCGTTCCAGCCTTGATGCCAGCCCATTCCTGCGATTTCAAAGCCCTTGCCGTCATAGGCCGGATAGTACTTTTTCACATCTGCCAAAACGATGCGAATCTTGGCAAGCATTTCCGTATAGTAAGGCCCGGTCGTCCCACCCGAGCTGGGCGGCCTGAAGTCCACAGCCAGCGATTTGCCGCCCCAAGACGTTTTGATGAGAAGCGCCTTGTCGGTCAGCGCGTTGCCGACCATGTGACCAAAACCAAATTCTGGGCCGATATAGCCAGCAGGCAGCACTTTCTCATCGCCAAAACCCACACTTAACCCACCCTTGCGCAGCTCTGTGGTTTTGCCGATTGCGCCAGAGTCCCAGCTAGAGACCCAGACATCGTCGCGGGTCAACCAGTCTGAATAGATTTTGGTTGTGCCTTCAACCGTGTAAGTGACTGTCTTGCTGCGATGGAGCAGATAGTTGAAAGCCGAAGGATCGTTGTTGACCATGGCGCGAAGGCTGCCAGAGCCGCCAAGAATATGCGGGGTGCGGTTGGATTTGGTGAGATCAGCACCCAACTCGACTTTGCCGTAGCCGACCATGTTCGACTGCCCAGCAAGAATGAAGATTTTTAATTTCCCGTTGCCATCGACGACAGCCGGGCTAGGCGTATTGGATGTTGGGGTGCTAACGGGAACAGAGGAGACGGGTGTGTCTGACGAGCCTCCACATGACACCAAAGCACCCACTGCAAATGCCAAAACAATGAATTTGACCATGAACGAATACTTCCCATGTGTAGGCTGCGCTGTTTGTTGAATGACAAACTCTGTTAAAGATTAAACAATGCAGCTCAACCTGAAAAAATGACATTTTTGACATGCACTTCGAGTGGAACATGCAAAAACACATTCGTTACATTAGCTTTCAGAAAGGGCATTCATGCGTAGTCGCCGCAGACCTGCAAATGATCCATCAGCACTGCAATAACGATCTATGGCAGACCGATCAGCTCAGCGGCAGCGTCAATTGCAAAACGACCTCATCTGCCGCGCTTGGCGCTAGCATGAGATCACCGCCATGAGCACGCGCAATCTCGCGGGCTAAGCTCAAACCTAGCCCGTTGCCATCGGTTCTTCGGTTGTGAGATGCATCACCCCGGTAAAAGCGATCAAAAAATCGCGCGCGTTCTTCGGGCGCAATCGCTTGAGTCGCGTTAGAAATCATCACCTCCACGCCCGAGGGCATCGCACGGGCGGACAGCCTGATCCAGCCATCTGTGCGGCAATAGCGCACCGCATTGCTCACTAAGTTGTTGAGCAACTGCCGCAGCAGCAAAGCATCCGCTTGAATCGTTAACTCAGGCTCAATCGCGCATTGCAGCGTCTGATCGGTCAATAGCATTTGCATATCGGCAGCCATATCGCTCAGCGTTTGGCTGAGATCAATGCTGGAAGGCTGCAACGCCAAGTAGCCCGCATCCACTTGAGACAAAAGAAGCAGTTTGCGTGTGATGTCTGACAAGCGCCCAACTTCATCGAGCAAACCACTCAGTTCTTGCTGCGTCATCGAGCCGTGCGATTGGTGCATACTTTGCTCGATGCGCCCCTGCAAAATGGTCAGTGGCGTTTTAAGCTCGTGTGCGGCATCGGCTGAAAAACGCGAGGCTTGCTGAAAGCTCACCTCCAAGCGTGACAGCATCGTGTTGTAAGCGCTGATAAGCACTTCAAACTCATAGTCTTCGCCATAGCTGGACAAGCGTTGATCAAGTGCTTTTTGGGTCACCACTTGCATCGCTTTGCGAAGTCGATTGACGGGGCGCATCGTCAGTGCTGACAAGAGCCAAGCGCCCAAGGCAGTAAATATCAACGCCAGCGGGACCACCATCACCAGCGCCTGCTTGAGCGCACTTTGGATTTCTGTTTGTGTTGCTACCAAATCGACGGCCAGCACGCTGACGCCCTCACGATGGGTAAATCGTGCAGCCCGCCAGGGGCTGCCCATGTGGGTCAACGAAGCCAATACACAGGAGCCAGCTACAGAAGGCGCATCCTTGCCCATGCGAGCTTGGCTGCGCCAAGGAGCGCTGTCACTGGCAAACTCTGGCCGCCAATTGGATGACTGAAAACTCTCGCCGGCTCCCCGTGCATCAAAGAAAAGCATGACCTGCCCAGCAGCATTTAAATGCAATTTTGCGAGCACATCGTTGACCTTGCGAGAAACATCTTCTTCTCGCACAGGCTGAGTGGCTAGTCGCTTGGCCTCCATGCAAAGCCTTTGCTCAAGCCGATCGGCCTCAAAAGCCAACACACGATTCCATCCAATCAACATTACCGCAGTGATGACGGTGGCCACAATCAATCCTGCGATAACGAACAAGCGCGTGCGAAAAGAAATGGTCATGCGGACCTGAAGCGATAGCCCGTGCCGCGCACGGATTGAATCAGCAGCGCCATATCGTGAGGCTCTTGCAAAGCTGCCATTTTGGCCCTGATGCGTTTGACACACACATCCACCACATTGGTGCTTGGGTCAAAGTCGTACCCCCACACATGCGCCAAAATTTGCGCCCTGCTAAACACTTGACCTTGCGAGCGCATCAGATACTCCAGCAAGCTAAATTCTCGTGTGGTCAGATCAATGGTTTGACCATTGCAACTGGCTTGCCGCGTGATGCGATCAAGTTTGAGTTGACCGACTTGCAGCATGTTTTGACGATCGCCTGACAAACGACGCACCAAAGCATGGATGCGAGCTACCAGCTCTTCAACAAAGAATGGTTTGGCCATGTAGTCGTCAGCGCCCATATTCAGCCCCTCAATACGGTCGGTCAGTTCATTGCGAGCTGTGAGCAAAATAATGGGGGTTTCAACGCCTTGGCTACGCAAGGCTTGTAGCACCGACAACCCGTCGCGGCCCGGCAGCATCAGGTCTAAAACAATGACATCAAAATTTGCCTCACAAGCTCTCATGAGCCCTGTGTTGCCGTCATCACAGTGCTCAACCTCAAAGCCGCGAGATGCCATGCCAACACACGCAAAATCAGCAATCTTCTGCTCATCTTCAATCAGCAAAACTCTCATGATGGCTGCTTGTTTTTAGAATAAATTTTTATCATGAACAGATCCCAGTATGCCAGTGCGTAAGCGCGGCAGGCTTGATAAAAACTATCACCCAATATCGAACAGCAATTTTCAGTGGGTTGGCATCCTAGCAATCTCCTACCAACAGCTATACATAGATTAAGCATTCGTTAGCCCAAGAAAAAATGACATTACCGTCATGAACACAGCCGCTCAAATCAAAATCCTGAGCGCAGACTCGCACAAAAAAACCGTCATTCATCCAAAATATGTCAATTTCTCTTGACTTTTAAATACGAATCATTATCATTTAGCTTATCGCAATGTTCTCGGGCCAAAACATCATGCTGCAATCTTCCACATCTGCTCCTTCCTTCGTCAGCCCCTCACAAGAGCTTAGCTTTCAGGCGTATCACAGCCGGCCTGCACCGCCGCTTGAAAGCGAGAGCTTGCTCAAAGGCCACAAAGTTGTCGAGATTGTGCACAACGGCAACCTTTACAAACTGCAAGCCACCAAGCTGGGCAAGCTTATTTTGACCAAGTAAACCTGCTTATGAAGGCTCATCCCATGCAAACCAACGCCAAGAGCAGTAGCGTCAGCGAATTCGACATCAGTGGCCTTGAAGCCATACTTGCAGGCACGCTCTGCTTAATGAGCGCGTATTCGCATTGCAATTGCAACAACGAAAACAACCGAGGCTTGATCGGTCTCAAGATCATCTCCAACTTGACTTGTCTGCAATACCAAAACAGTTTGAGCGAGGAGTTTCGCCAAGTGCTGAGTAAGGTGCGCGAGTCTTGGCAGCAGCATGGGCAATTGGCCGGACATGTGCCCACGACTGCATCAACACCCGCGCCTACCTCGCATTGGCACGAAGCACCTTCCGCATTGCAATAAATTTGAATTTCCTTTAAGTTTAATGCGAATCACTCTCATTTACGTTACAATAGCTTCATGATCATTTGCATCTGCCAACGTGTTTCTGACCGCGACATCACCCGCATGTCTCGCTCGGGTGCGTCGTTTGACGATCTGCAGCTAGAGCTTGGTGTAGCCACGCAATGCCGCGCCTGCGAAGG
>JANMFP010000351.1:0-2302 GCA_031378135.1 Variovorax sp.
ATCTGCAAGCACCGTTCAACAACGTGAAGGCTCGCCAAGCGATGCTGCATTTGATTGACCAAAATGCCGTCATGCAAGCAACATTCGGCGATTCTGGGAATACCCGGGGCTGTGCCAGCTTGTTTGGCTGCGGCACGAGCATGGAAAATGGCGCAAATACGGCATGGTTCAAAACGGGGCAAAACATCCCTCGCGCCGCTGCACTTTTTAAAGAGTCAGGATATAGCGGTCAGCCCGTGGTCATCATGCAGCAGACCACCTCGCCAGTGCTGAGCAATGCTTGCTTGCTTCTGGCGCAGTGGCTGCGTCAAGCAGGCGTGAACGCTCAGCTGGTGCCCTCCGATTGGGCGGGCATTGTGGCGCGTCGTGCCAACAAGGGGCCGGTTGCCGAAGGCGGATGGAACATGTTCTTGACGTGGGCTTCTGGAAGTGCTTACAACAACCCCATCACCCTGGCAGGACATGCTGCAACAGGGGACAAAGGTTGGTTTGGATGGCCAGAGAATGCCCGCCATGAGCAGCTTCGTGATGCCTGGATTTCCGCCCCTAACTTGGAAGCGCGTCGCAAGGTGGCGAGCGACATGCAAGAGAACGCTTGGAACTTTGTGCCGCACGCGTATTTGGGTCAGTGGTTTGATGTTGCAGCATTCCGAAGTGACATCAAAGGCATGATTGGCTTGCCTGATCTGGTTCCTTTCTGGAACGTGTCGCGCGGCTAAAACTTCAAGGCCAGCTATGCCAGCATTGCGTATTTTTGCCGCAGGTCTCAACCACGAGACCAACACCTTTTCTCCCATGGTGACGAGCCTGCGGTGCTTTGAGCGCGATTTGGCATGGCGACCCGGCGAGCATCCGGCAGAGCCTAACCTCAACACGGCTTGCTTTTGGGTTGCCCGCCAGCGTGCCAGCATTTCGGGATACACGTTCATTCCCGGAAGTTGCTTTTGGGCATCGCCCGGCGGAAAAGTCACGCGTCAAGCTTACGAGTTCATGCGTGACGAAATCCTGGGTCAGCTTGCAGATGCCTGCCCGGTGGATGCTGTGGTGCTGGCCTTGCATGGTGCGATGGTGGCCGACGGTTATGACGACTGCGAAGCAGACTTGCTAGCACACGTCAGGCGTATCGCTGGCCAAAATGTGGTTATCGGCGTGGGTTTGGATCCGCACTGCCATTTGACTACTGCTCGCTGCGAATTGGCAGACCTGATTGTCTTGTTCAAAGAGTATCCACATACCGATTACGTCGAGCGTGGCGAAGAACTGATGGACTTTGTGCTTGAGCGGGTTGCGGGAAGAATCGTACCGCGCATGTCGCTGTGGGATTGCCGCATGATCGCCTCGTTCCCAACGGATCGGCAGCCTATGCGTGCCTTGGTTGATCACATCCAGTCGCTAGAGGGTAAAAACGGGGTGTTGTCCGTCTCGATTGCGCATGGTTTTCCTTCTGGTGATGTGGCGGAAAGCGGTGCCAGAGTGCTGGTGATCACCGATGATGATAAAGCGCATGGCGACAGGATAGCGCAGGACATTGGTACTCGCTTGTATGAGATGCGCAGCAACACAGTGCCGCCATTTCTCGAACCAAAACAGGCCTTGGATTCTGCTGTTGCTTTGGCAAGCACGAGCGATAAGCCAATTACCATCGCGGACACCTCAGACAACTCTGGCGGTGGTGCACCGTCAGACAACACTGACTTTTTGCATCTGCTCATTGAGCGCGGAGTCAAAGGCGCATCAGTGGGGCCTATCTGGGATCCTTTGGCCGTGCAACTCGCATTCGATGCGGGTGAAGGGGCGCGCATTCGTTTGCGCATGGGCGGCAAGGTGTGCTTTGCCTCCGGCGAGCCGGTTGATGCTGAAGTGCAGGTGCTGTCTTGTGTGCGCAACGCGACGCAGAGCTTTGCCGGTGCGCCTGCAGCACTGGGAGATGCGGTCGGCGTCCGAACCTCTGGCGGTGTGGGCGTAGTCTTGATATCTGCCAGATGCCAAGCCATGGGCGTTGACTTGTTTAGCAATTTAGGAATTGATCCGACTCGGGAAATAATTCTGATCGTGAAGTCTAACCAGCACTTCTACACAGCATTCGCCCCGATCTCACACGACGTGCTGTACGCAACAGGCCGTGGGCTCTTGGCAACAGACTACACGCGATATCCGTGGAAAAAAGTTAAACGGCCTATATGGCCACTTGATTCCGCCGCTGCAGGTCAACTGCTGCTTTAGGTTGTCTGTAGTTTTTTCAGTTAGGAGTCAATCATGCTGTCTTACATTTTGAATCGCGTTGGCTCAACAGTGATTGTCA
>JANMFP010000354.1:0-2645 GCA_031378135.1 Variovorax sp.
CACCTCGGGCTATGGCCGCTCTGATACGGCCGATGGCAATATGTTCAAATGGAACTTCCCATTGCTCGGCCACTACTGGGTGGCTGGCGATACGGTGTTGCAACACATCGCCAAGCAAGCTGGCGGCTGGGACAAGCTCAAGGGCCAAAAAATTGGCGTGGTCTATCACGACAGCCCGTTTGGCCGCGAACTGCTGCCGATTGTGAACGAGCGTGCGGCTGCGCATGGCTTCACAATTTTGCCCTTCCCTGTAGCTGCACCCGGCGTTGAGCAAGGCGCAACTTGGCTGCAAATTCGCCAGCAGCGCCCGGATTACGTGGTGATGCAAACTTGGGGGGTGATGACAGCCACTGCTATCAAAGAAGCCGTGGCCAAAGGCTATCCGCGCGAGAAAATGTTTGGCACATGGTGGTCTGGCGCTGAGCCCGATTTGAAAGACGTGGGCGCAGCGGCAAAAGGCTACAGCGCGGTCATGATGCAGCATGGCGCTGAGCCTGGCTCTGATGTGGTGAAAGAAATCCTTACCAAGGTGCATGGCAAAAACCAAGGCACAGGCCCGAAAGATGAAGTAGGTCAAGTGCTTTACATGCGCGGTGTGGTCGGCGCGATGCTGTCTGTCGAAGGCGCGCGCGCTGCGCAAGAGCGCTTCGGTAAAGGCAAGCCTGTGACGCCTGAGCAAGCACGCTGGGGCTACGAGAACTTGAACTTGACGCAAGCCAAGCTCGACGCATTGGGCTTCAAAGGCGTAATGCGCCCGATCTCCACCAGCTGTGCCGATCACATGGGGTCAGCCTGGGCTCGTGTGCACACATGGGATGGCGCGAAGTTCACATGGTCTTCGGACTGGTTGCAGGCTGATCAAGCGATCATTCGCCCGCTCGTGAAAGCTTCTGCGGATCGTTATGGCAGCGAGAAAAAGCTCAGCCGTCGCGACGCAGCTGATTGCGGTTCTTGATTTTGGTTTGAATGATGACAGGCCGCAAGGCTTGTCATCTTCAAATGCAAGTGCTGCGTGCAGTGCTTACATTTGAAGCAAGGTTCTTTATGAGCACACCCACCTCCGCCAGCAACATCGTCCTCAACGTCAATGGCATCGAAGTCATTTACAACCATGTGATCTTGGTGCTCAAGGGCGTATCGCTGCAAGTGCCGCAGAGCTCGATAGTGGCGCTGCTGGGCGGCAATGGCGCGGGCAAGACGACGACATTGCGAGCCGTCTCGAATTTGCTCTCCGGCGAGCGGGGAGAAGTCACCAAAGGCAGCATCGAACTGCGAGGCGAGCGCATTGAAAATCTGACGCCAGCTGATCTCGTGAAACGCGGTGTGGTGCAAGTGATGGAAGGGCGGCATTGCTTTGCTCACCTCACGATTGAAGAGAATTTGCTCACTGGCGCCTACACCGTGAAAAGCAAAGCGCAGATCGCTGCGAATTTGGAGAAGGTCTACAACTACTTCCCGCGCCTTAAAACCCGCCGCACTTCGCAGGCCGCTTACACCTCAGGCGGCGAGCAGCAAATGTGTGCGATTGGCCGAGCGCTGATGGCCAACCCCACGATGGTGTTGCTCGACGAACCTTCCATGGGCCTCGCGCCGCAGATCGTGGAAGAGGTGTTCAATATCGTCAAAGATTTGAACCAAAAAGAAAAAACGACGTTCTTGCTCGCCGAGCAAAACACCAACATGGCTTTGAAATATTCCGATTACGGCTACATCTTAGAATCCGGCCGCATCGTGATGGATGGCAAGGCCAGCGATTTGGCCACCAATGAAGACGTCAAAGAGTTCTATCTTGGTATCTCCAAAGGTGGTGAGGATGGCGAGGGCGCGGGTTCGCGCAAAAGCTTCAAAGATGTGAAGAGCTACAAGCGACGCAAGCGTTGGCTTGCATAGTATTCAAACGAATATTAATAAAAATAGGCCACTAGCCGGCGAATATGCTGCGCGAAGTGCTATGAATTAAATAGTAGATACATTCTCGCAGGAGCGATTGCCATGGCAGATTTTTTTGATGCACTTGAAATACGCAGCCCCGCAGAGCGAGAAGCTGCGCTGCTTGCCGCTCTGCCCACGCAGATCGCGCATGCGCAGAAAACCACTTCCGCATTTGCAGAGATTTTGAAAGGCATCAATGCCGCGCAAATCACCAGCCGCGCAGCACTGGCCAAGCTTCCCGTCACTCGCAAAACAGAGTTGTTAGAGCGCCAAAAAGCATCGCGTGTTGCGGGCAAAGATGTGTTCGGCGGTTTTTCTGCGCTGGTGAAATCCAGCGGCAACATGGGAAGAATTTTTTCCAGTCCTGGCCCGATTTACGAACCCGAAGGCAAATCAGTCGACTACTGGCGCGCAGGCCGTGCCGTATTCGCTGCGGGTTTCCGCGCCGGTGATTTGGCGCACAACAGTTTCAGCTACCACATGACGCCCGGCGCCTACATGATGGAAAGCGGCGCGCATGCCGTGGGCTGCACCGTGTTCCCTGCTGGCACAGGGCAAACAGAACAACAATTGCAAGCCATGGCGGAGCTCCAACCCGATGGTTATTTGGGCACACCGAGCTACTTGAAAATTTTGGTAGAAAAAGCTGAGGAAGCCAAGCAACAGCTCACGATCAAAAAAGGCCTCGTGAGTGGCGAAGCTTTTCCGCCGAG
>JANMFP010000402.1:0-1891 GCA_031378135.1 Variovorax sp.
CTGCCATGGCGCCAGAGCTCGCCAACGTTTGCTAAATCCAGAGCAAATTCTTTCTTCGCGCCCATCAGCGCAAAGCCTTCGGCGAAGGCTTGCATCATGCCGTATTCGATGCCGTTGTGAACCATTTTGACGAAGTGCCCAGCGCCTACCGGGCCGGCGTGGAGCCAGCCGGTATCAAACGCTGGGGCAAGGTCTTGCAGCCAAGGCTTGAGCAGTTGCATAGCCGCATCGCCCGCACCCGCCATCAAGCAATACCCGTTGGCCAAGCCATGCACGCCGCCTGATACGCCGACGTCGGCAAACAAAATGCCTTGGCTTGCTAACGATTGACCACGCGCGATGGAGTCTTTGTAATTGCTGTTGGCGCCATCGACCAGCAAATCACCTGCGCGCAGCAGAGGGCGCAAGCGCTCGATCATCGATTGTGTGATGTCGCCAGAGGGCAGCATGAGCCAAACGATTCGCGGTGCGCTGCTGCTCAAAGCATTGATGGCCGCTTCTGGGCTGTTGGCCACAATCGCTGCGGATGTGCTGTTGATCTCACTGGCCAGCGCTTGGCAAACCGCTGCATCTTGATCAAACAAAGCCACGGATCGGCCTGCACGCGCCCAACGCCGGGCCATGTTGCCGCCCATTTTGCCGAGACCTATCAGCGCGAATGAGGGCGCGAATGAGAGCGAGTTGCTTTGCACGTGATGTTCCTTGACTGATACTGAAGCTTTGACTATATCAATCGGCTTGGCAGATATTTTGAGCGATGCAGTTGACGCTTTATCAGACGCGCGATTTCTCCAAATCTCGCAATTTGAACCGCTGAATTTTCCCCGTCGCCGTCTTCGGCAGTTCGCTCACGAATTCAATGAAGCGCGGGTATTTGTAAGGCGCCAGGCGTTCTTTGACGAAGGCTTTGAGTTCGTCTTCTGTGGCTGTTTGCCCAGCTTTTAAAACGACGAAGGCTTTGGTTTTCGTCAAGCCTTCGGCGTCTTCCTTGCCGATGACGGCGGCCTCTAACACGGCGCTGTGTTGCACGAGAGTTGCTTCTACCTCGAAGGGTGACACATAGATGCCGCTGACTTTGAGCATGTCGTCGCTGCGGCCAGAATAGGTGTACGTGCCGTCGGCATTTTTCACGTATTTATCGCCGCTTTTCGTCCACGCGCCTTGGAAGGTGTCGCGGCTTTTTTCTCGGTTTTGCCAATACATGAGGGCGCTGCTCGGGCCTTTGATGTAGAGATCGCCGGGCTCGCCATCGGGCACGCTGCCGCCACGCTCTCCGCGCAGTTCTACCTCGTAACCGGGCACAGGCCAGCCAGTGGTGCCGTAGCGCACGTCATCGGGCTTGTTGGAGAGGAAGATGTGCAGCATTTCTGTAGAGCCAATGCCGTCGATGATGTCGATGCCGAAATGGGCTTTGAATTTGTGGCCGATTTCGGCGGGGAGGGCTTCGCCAGCAGAGGAGCACATGCGCAAGCTAACTTCTGTTTTAGCGGGCAGCTTGGGCGAGGCCAGCATGCCAGCAAAGCCGGTGGGTGCTCCGAAAAAGATAGTGGGCTGCGCAGTATCTACGCCGGCTACATGGCCTTTCCATCTTGAAAACACCGCATCGGGTGTGGGGCGCTCGGCCATGAGGATGGTGGTTGCGCCGACGCTCAATGGAAAGCTCAAACCGTTGCCTAAACCGTAGGCAAAGAAGAGTTTGGCTGCGGAGAAGCAGACATCATTTTCCGTGATGCCCAGCACGCCTTTGCCATAGAGTTCTGCGGTGTGGAAGGCATTGGCATGCGTGTGGACCGTGCCTTTGGGGCGGCCTGTGGAGCCGCTGGAATAGAGCCAGAAGGCGGCTTCATCGCTGTGCGTGGCGCAGGCTTTGGCTTGCGGTGCGGCTTGTAGC
>JANMFP010000446.1:0-1638 GCA_031378135.1 Variovorax sp.
TGCAATTCAATTGCAACGGGTTTTTTTATGTGTTTTCAGAACGAAATAAGCATCTAGCCGGCGTAGAATCTGCTTATAGTGCTATCAAAATAGAAGTATGAGCGAGACATTTTCAAGCCCTGCAATTGTGGACGACAAGGCCATCACGATCGCGGTCGATTGCATGGGTGGCGATCATGGCGTGGCCACTACCTTGCCCGCTTGCCGGGCGTTTTTGGAGAGTCACAACCAAGCGCGCTTGCTACTGGTGGGCCTGCCCGAGGCTCTGAAAGAATTTTCTCATCCACGCGCTGTGCTGATCAGCGCCAGCCAAGTCGTCACGATGGACGATCCGCTCGAAATTGCGCTGCGCAAGAAAAAAGACTCTTCCATGCGCGTGGCGATTGCGCAGGTCAAAGAAGGCGCGGCCCAAGCGGCAGTGTCTGCCGGCAATACAGGCGCTCTCATGGCCATTGCCCGCTATGTGCTCAAAACCCTCGACGGCATTGATCGCCCCGCGATTGCCACGCAAATGCCCAACATTCTGAGCGGCCAAACCACTGTGCTCGATCTGGGTGCGAATGTGGATTGCCAGCCAGAGCACTTGTTCCAGTTCGCCATCATGGGCTCAGCCTTGGTGTCGGTGCTCAAAACAGAAGACAACCCATCCGTGGGCCTGCTCAATATTGGTGAAGAAGTCATCAAAGGCAACGAAATCATCAAAAAAACCGGCGAATTGCTGCGATCTGCGGCTAACAACGGCGATTTGAATTTTTATGGCAATGTTGAGGGCAATGATATTTATACGGGCATTGTCGATTTGGTGGTGTGCGATGGTTTTGTGGGTAATGTGGCGCTAAAGGCCAGCGAAGGCTTGGCCAAAATGATTGGCCAATTTCTCAAAGATGAGTTTTCTCGCAACATCTTCACAAAAACTGCTGCCATGGGTGCTTATTCAGTTCTATCTTCTTTTAAAGACCGCGTAGATCATCGGCGATACAACGGTGCAGCTCTTTTGGGTCTGCGCGGCTTAGTGTTTAAGAGTCATGGCTCGGCAGATGCACTGGCTTTTGAGGCGGCGCTGACGAAAGCCTATGAAGCGGCCAGTCATGGGCTGTTGGCGAAATTGCAGGCTCGGATTTCGCATGCTGCGCCTGTGTTGTCTGCGGCTGCGAACTTAGGTGCGGCTGAGGATTAAATCCAAATACCGAAGACCGGTCGCGTAACTTTCGCGGCCGGTATTTTCTCCTTTCTGCTTCGATCACTCAACAACTGAGCCAGTAGAAAAGCATGGCAAACTCTAGTCCATGACAAGTGCTCAGGTTTACTCTCGCATCACCGGCACTGGCAGTTATCTGCCGGCTCACAAGCTCACCAACGCTGACCTGGCCGCCCAACTGGCCAAAGACGGCATCGAAACCTCTGACGAATGGATCGTTGAGCGCACAGGCATTCGCAATCGCTATTTCGCCGCCGCTGATGAGTCGGCCAGCGATTTGGCATTGCATGCTTGCGTGCAGGCGCTGGAAGCGGCTGGCAAAAGCGCAGGTGATGTGGATTTGATCATCGTGGCGACTTCGACGCCCGATATGGTGTTCCCCTCGACAGCAGCGATCCTGCAACATAAGCTAGGCCAATATTTTGAGCGAAAACGGCAAG
>JANMFP010000460.1:0-3517 GCA_031378135.1 Variovorax sp.
GGCCGTAGAAAGCGCCCTCGCCTGGCAGGTATTCAAAATCGCAGCCGCTGGCTTTCAAGCCTTCTGCGAGTGCCTTTTCTGCCTTGTCCCAGCTCTCTTCCGTGCCGATGCGTTTCTCGGGGCGCGTGGAGAGTTTGTAGATGATGTTTTTGAAGCCGAAATCGGCATAAACTTTTTGCAAGAGCGTGGTGAACGCAATCACCTCGGCTTGAATCTGATCTTCGGTGCAGAAGATGTGGCCATCGTCTTGCGTGAAGGCGCGCACACGCATGATGCCGTGCAGGCCGCCGGTGGGCTCGTTGCGGTGGCAGTTGCCAAACTCACCAAATCTGAGCGGCAAATCGCGGTAGCTCTTGATGCCTTGCTTGAAGATCAAGATGTGGCCGGGGCAGTTCATCGGCTTCAAAGCGTAATCGCGCTTTTCGCTCTCCGTGACGAACATGTTCTCGCGGTATTTATCCCAATGGCCGGTTTTCTCCCACAGGCTTTGGTCCAGAATTTGCGGGCCTTTGACTTCTTGGTAGCCGTTGTCTTCGTACACCTTACGCATGTATTGCTCAACCTGTTGCCATAGCGTCCAGCCCTTGGGATGCCAAAACACTGTGCCGGGGCTGTGCTCATCGATGTGAAAGAGATCAAGCTCGCGGCCAAGTTTGCGGTGATCACGCTTCTCAGCTTCTTCGAGCATCGTGAGATGCTGCGCCAAATCTTCTTTGCTGGCAAAGGCCACGCCATAAATCCGCTGGAGCATTTCATTGCGATGATCGCCGCGCCAATAAGCACCAGCGAGCTTCATCAGCTTGAAATGCTTGAGCTTGCCAGTTGAAGGAACGTGTGGGCCACGGCAGAGGTCTTCAAACTTGCCTTCGCGATACAGGCTCACCTCTTCGCCTGCGGGGATGCTGCCGATGATCTCGGCTTTGTAATGCTCGCCCATGCCTTTGAAATACGCAATCGCCTCATCGCGCGGGAGCACGCGGCGCTCGACTTTTTCATCCTTGGCGGCCAGCTCCACCATCTTCTTTTCAATCGTGGCCAAATCCTCCGGCGTGAACGGGCGCTTGTAGGAAAAGTCGTAGAAAAAGCCATGTTCGATCACCGGGCCAATCGTGACTTGCGCCTCGGGAAACAGCTCTTTCACCGCGTAGGCCAGCAAATGCGCCGTAGAGTGGCGAATCATCTCTAAGCCATCGGCATCTTTGGCGGTGATGATAGAGAGCTTGGCATCCTGCGTGATGCTGAAGCTGCTATCCACCAACACATCATTGACCTTGCCGCCCAAGGTCGCTTTAGCCAAGCCTGCGCCAATATGGGCTGCAACGTCTGCCACCGTCACAGCGCTTTGCTCAAAACTGCGAACTGAACCATCGGGGAGTGTGATGTTGATCATGAGAACCTAAAGAGAAGAAAAAAGGCAATAAAAAAGCGGCTTGGGTCAGAAGCCGCTTACTATAAATTTAGTAGCAATCAGCGCAACAGGCACGCCGGCTTCTGCCAGAAATGGCATGTGAGCGTGGCAGTAGTTCGCGGTGTCATAACCTGCATTGCCTTTCCCGAGCCTTGTGCGTTAAAAATAGTAATTTTAGCTGAACGCTTGCGCTGCTTTTAAGTGCTTCAATGCGCTTTTTCGAGAGCAGGATCTTCATCCGGCATGGTCAATCCTGTAGCAGAGCGCGAGCGCGAATCAGCTCGGTGCCATGAAATTGGCTCGTCAGGTATTGCTCAATCGCTTGCTGGCGCTGCGGTGCAGACAGTTCAGGTGCTGACGAAAAAGCTTTGATTTGGCTGCGCGCCGCGCTCAAGCGTTGATCCCATTGCTGCCACTGCGATTGCAGGGCGGCTTCGCGCTCTAGGGCTTGAGGATGCAGCGCGGCAATATGGATGGGCTCAGTTTGACTGCCCTGCCCTTTTTGGCCAGTATTGACTTGCGCCAGCATTTGCTGCAACTGCTTCTCTTCATCCGCATAAAAAGCATAAGCCACATCTGCGCCAAGGCTCTGGCGGCGCACGATTTGCCGCTCGCTGAGCGCTGCGCTTAAGCTCTCAGGCTTTTGCAGATTGACCGCATGTTTCCAGTCGTGTTGCTGGAGCTGCACATAGCGCCGCCACAGCGCCAAAACTTGACCAAGCGCCGGCTGCTTCAAATCTTTCTCAGCGGCTGCGCGAAACGCTGCTTCGATACTGGCCAGCGGCATCTCGCCAATCAGGCTCAGGTAGTAATCAAAGCGCTGGCGCAGTGCGCGGCTGGCCACCAGCTGCCCTTGCCCATTCACGCCCCAGTCACCATCGGGCTGCGTGCCAGCAAGTGAGGTGGTGGCCAAATCTGGCGGCTGCAGGGCAACCGGGCTCAATGCCTGCGGAGAGCTCTGAGGCAAGCTTGCGCCTGACGAAAACGGATTGGCTGCACCGGGCTGCTGCCAACCGGGCATGGCTGATGAATGATGTGCAGGCTGCTGCTCCGCGCTTGGCCAGAGCATCCACAGCAGCCCTGCCGCAACTGCACATACCGTTGCGATCACTACAAAAAACGTAGCACTCCGCGCAGATTTCATGCCGGCGACAACCACTTATTAGCTAAAAATCCTACAATCCGAGGCTTTTCAATCGATTGGCTTGGGCGCGATACACTGTGATCGGGTCTGAGCTGAAAATGCTGCGCAAGCCGAAAGCGTGGTTGATTTCGTCGATGTGGTTCCAGTTGTAGTCATCACGCAGCACCTTGCCCCAATGATTGGAGCAGCGGCCGACCAAACCATCGTTTTGCTCAAAGCCAAAGAAGAGTGCGGCTGCGCCCAAAAATCCGTCGGAGACATCCAAGACGTTGGTAAGCACCGATGTGCCACCCATCGAGTAGTAGCGCACGCCATTGCTGGCCAGTTCAGGGCCTTGCCCGCAAGAGGTCGTCGGTGCGCCTTGAGGGAAGCGGCGGTTGAAATCTTGTGCGCCTTGGGTAGAGAGCGATTGCAGCGAGGCCAATGCGTTTTGTGGGTTAGAGCCACTGCCCGATAGAAAGGCGACCACGCTGCTCAGGCCATTGACCACGCCAGCCACGAGGCCCGTGGTGCCCGTCCAATTCGTGATGCCTTGCAGGCCATCGGCCACTTTGCTGCCTTGGTGCGGTGTGCCCACAGTGGTGACGCTGGCAACGAGCGCGGGAGACACGCCCGCCACATAGCGAATCGTGTTGCCGCCATGGCTGTGGCCGACGAGATTGAATTTCGTGTGGCCATAGCGTGCTTTGAGCGTTTGCAATTCTTTCAGCAATTGCTCGCCGCGCACCTCGGTGCTGTTCGATTGCGACACACTGGCGGTGTAGACCGTCGCGCCACTGCGGCGCAGCTCAGCGGGCACGCCATAAAAATACTGCACAGGGCCCAGCGCATCAAAACCGAGCAAACCATGCACCAGCACGATGGGGTATTGGGTCTGCGTGTAGGTGTCGGCCGCAGTGAGTGCAGTGGGCGCAGCCAAGAGGGATAGAGAAAGTGCGCAGGCGGCAAGCAGTCGTTTCATGGTT
>JANMFP010000517.1:0-4737 GCA_031378135.1 Variovorax sp.
AATTTCAGGCGTTCAAGGCCGATTAGTTGGCAAAAAACGAGCTTGAAGTCCGAATCGGGTGTTGTTTGTCGTTGAAATGACTAAAAATAAGGTGTGGCTAACAAATTCCAACATCCACCACCAAGTGAGCCGACAGATCGCCCTTTAGGCTTTGCGCAGGATTTTGAGATTGATCAAATCCTGTATTGCAGCTTGATGGATGAGCACATGACAGAAAGCGAGATTGAGCCACTGGCCTACACCGCTGCTAACCTCAACCGCATGGATCACATCACCGGTATGTTGATGTATGCCGATGGCGTGTTTGTGCAATTGATCGAAGGCCCGCGCCAAGCAGTGAATGAGTTGTGGGCAAGGCTGCTGCGCGATAAGCGCCACCGGGGCATTGTGCAGTTGTATCACCGACGCGAGGTAGAGCATCGCGCTTGTGAGGGCTGGGGCATGCGCTACGTGCAGAGGCAAGACCTTCAGGCTTTGATTCATGATGCGCAGGCGGAGGTGGTCGCAGGGCGCAAGAGTGCGTGGGCCCCAGCGATTGAACGCATGGATTTTTTGCTCAGCGAATCGAATTGGGATGCTTTTGTGAAAGATTTGAAGCGACCGGCTTAAATCGAATCCATCTCAAACATCTCAGGCGCCCTTGTGCAGCTCGCTTTGAGCATCCGCGACAATAGCGGCTATGAAAACCATCACGCTACGCCCCGGCAAAGAGCGCGCACTGCTTCGCGGCCATTCTTGGATTTACGACAACGCTTTGGCCTCGGGCAGTGCGGATTCGGGCGAGACGGTGCGCGTGGTGAGCTCCGAGGGCAAATTTCTGGCTTGGGCGGCATTCAGCCCGAGCAGCAAAATCCGCATGCGAGTGTGGAGTTTTGATGAAGCGCAGCGCATTGATGCTCCTTTTTTTGTAGCGCTCTGCTCAGAATCTATGGCAGCAAGGAAGCGATTGGGCTATAAAAACCCGATAGAAAGCGATGGCGTGCGCCTGGTGCATGGCGAGGCCGATGGCCTGCCCGGTTTGATCGTGGATCAGTATGGCGATACCTTGGTGGCGCAGTTCCTCTCGGCGGGTGCGGAGCGGCAAAAGAAGCTGATTGCAGCGGCTTTGCTTGAAGCCAGTGGCCTGTCCAAGCTCTATGAGCGGTCAGACGCCAGCAGTCGAAATCTGGAAGGTTTGCTGCCCACCACAGGCTGGCTGGCCGGCGAGGGTGCCTCACATGAGGTGGTCATCCAAGAGCATGCCTGGAAGCTGCAAGTGAGCATTTCTGAAGGCCACAAAACGGGCTTTTATCTCGATCAGCGCGATAACCGCCAGCGCTTTGCACAAGAGGCGGCGCGGTTGAAATTTCGCCGCATGCTCAACTGCTATTGCTACACCGGCGGCTTCACCGTGGCGGGGCTCACCGGTTTGCGCGAAGCTGGGGCGTTAGAAGGCGCGCAGATCACCAGCATTGATTCTTCAGGCCCGGCGCTTGAACGCGCCAAAGCCAATCTCGCGCTCAATGGCTTTGATGCGCAATTGCAAGATGGCAGCGCGAGCTTTATGGATGCCGATGTGAACGCGAGTCTCAGGCAATTCATTGCCGAGGGGCGCACGTTTGATTTGATCATTCTCGATCCCCCAAAGTTTGCGCCATCGGCTGCGCATGCCGAGCGCGCCGCGCGCGCTTACAAAGACATCAATCGCTTGGCTTTCAAGCTCTTGGAGCCCGGCGGCTTGCTCTATACCTTCAGTTGCTCAGGCGGCATCGATGCGGATCTGTTTCACAAAATCGTCGCTGGCGCAGCGATGGATGCGGGCGCTGACGGCTACATCACAGCACATTTGGGCGCTGCGCCCGATCACCCGATCACGATGCGTTTTCCCGAAGGGGAATACCTCAAGGGCTTGGTGGTCATGAAGAAATGATGGCCTCAAAATGAAGAAGGCACAAATCTATCTGGTAGGCGGCGCTGTGCGCGATGCGCTCATGGGCTTGGCCGTCAAGGATCGCGATTGGTGTGTGGTGGGCAGCAGCCCACAAGAGATGTTGGATGCGGGTTATTTGCCAGTGGGTAAAGACTTCCCGGTGTTTTTGCATCCGCAGACGAAAGAGGAGTATGCGTTGGCGCGCACAGAGCGCAAAACAGCGCCCGGTTATCACGGCTTTGAATTCCACGCCGCGCCTGATGTGACGATTGAACAGGATCTTGCGCGGCGCGATATCACTATCAATTCCATAGCTATCCGCGCAGATTTTATGCCGGCTAACGGCCAATTAGATCTTAGAAACTTAGAAAAAAACGCGATCATTGATCCATTTGAGGGCCGCAAAGATATCGATAAGAAAATCTTGCGGCATACCAGCCACGCTTTTGAAGAAGATCCTGTGCGCATCTTGCGCGTGGCGCGATTTGCCGCGCGATATGCCGGTTTTTCAGTGGCCAAGCCGACGATGGATTTGATGCGCCGCATCGTGGCTCAAGGTGAAGTCGATGCACTCATTGCAGAGCGCGTGTGGCAAGAATTAGCCAAAGGTCTGATGGAAGACAAGCCCTCTCGCATGTTTCAGGTGTTGCGCCAAAGCGGCGCGCTGCAAGTGCTCTTGCCTGAGCTGGAGCGGCTGTGGGGCGTGCCGCAGCGCGCAGATTATCACCCCGAGATTGATACGGGTGTGCATGTGATGATGGTGCTGGATATGGCCGCACAACTAGGGGCGCCACTGGCCGTGCGCTTTGCTTGCCTCGTGCATGATTTGGGCAAAGGCACCACACCGCAAGAGGTGTTGCCAAGACACCTGGGCCATGAAATGCGCAGCGTGGATTTGCTGCTCCCGGTGTGCAGCCGGCTGCGCGTGCCCACCGAATGCAAAGAACTGGCCGTGGTGGTGGCAAAAGAGCACGGCAATATCCACCGAAGCGATGGGTTGGATGCCAAAGCTATTCTGCGCTTGCTAGAGCGCTGTGATGCCATCCGCAAGCCCCAGCGGTTTATCGATGTGCTCCAAGCCTGTGAATGCGACGCGCGCGGGCGGCTCGGGCTGCAAGATGAGGTCTATCCACCTGCGAAAAATCTCCAGCGTGCACTAGATATCGTGCTGACAGTGCCGACCGCCGAGATTGCCGCGCAAGCCTTTGCACTTGGCCAACGCGCCGAGCAAATTGGCCAAGCGATTGCTGCCGCGCGGGGCAAGGCCTTGGCTACATATTTGAATGGAGCCTGAAACATATGTTTGACTGTTCTGGGCTGATGCCCTGTGTGCTTATGGGGTTTTCGCTACAAATACACGTAATTAAGCACGTATTTTGGGTTTCAAGCGTGAAATGTGAAGTTGTGGGCAAACAGAATGCACCATCTTGGCTAGCATGCGAGTGACTTCATATTTTTTGGTCGGCATTTGCTGACCATTTTTTTGTGAACTGTTAAAAAAGTAGATTCAACACCACCTATGACGACATTGCATGCTCCTGCGGCTTCTCAATTGGCCGAGCAAGACCATCGAACGCTGTTTGCCAACCGCTGGTTTGCCAGTTTGAGTGCTTCCCAACAGAAAGCCCTGTTAGACGCCTGCCGCCGCTTAACACTGCGTGATGGCCAACTCTTCGCGGCTCAAGGGCAATCTTTGCGCAAGCGGCGTGATGGCTTTGGTGTCGTGGTCAATGGCTTGCTGAAAGTTTCCTCCACATCATTAGAAGGGCGCGAAGCGATTTTGAGCTACGTGCGGCCGGGGCAATGGTTTGGTGATCTGTCAATACTGGATGGCATGAGCCGTGAGAGAGATTTTTTCAGTTTGGGCGCCTCTGAGATTTTGGTGATCGAGCCCGAGGCCATGCAAGATTTGCTGCAAGATGCGCAGCTCGCGATGCAAATCACACGCTTGCTCGCATCGCGCACACGGACCTTGCTCAGCTTGGTGGAAGGTTTTACGCTACGTTCATCGCTTGCGCGCACGGCGCGCCGCCTTGTGTTGCTCGCTTATGACGACGAACCAGAGACGGGCCAACATCGCTCCAGCCTAGAAGTCTCTCAAGATGCACTGGCCTCCATGCTGGGCATGACGCGCCAATCCGTGGCCAGCCAGCTGCGCCAGCTCTCTGAGCGCGGCGCGATTGAACAAGCCTATGGTCGGGTCAACATCTCATCCATGGTCGCTTTGATCGCAGAGTGCGCATAGCGCACATAGCGCACATAGCGCACATGTTGTAGCAAAGTGTTGAATGTTAATTTTTTGGCGGTGATGTTTTCTGTGTCAAATAAATAATACGGATTAATCAACTACGCGCAAGTCTCTTATCAATGCCTGTTATTGAAGCACAGCGCAAGCACATCGCCGAGATGGATCGCATGGCCTATTGCAGTTTGGCATCGCCAAGCGTACATGCGCTGAGTTTGGTTTCTCAATTAAAAGAGCAACGCGATATCACAGGGCTTCTGATGTGGGAAGGCCGTCTGCTGATTCATTGGCTGGAGGGCAAAGCAAGCCAAATTGAGGCACTTTGGGCAGAAGTGCAAAACGATCCGCAGCAGCATTGCGTCGTTCAATTGCTGCATCAGCCGTGCCACGCTAAGCGGCTGTTTGCCGATTGGCAAATGCGCCAAACCAGCCGGCAAGAGATGATGGTAATCGTACGCAAAGCAAAAGAGCAGGCGAGCCATACGAGCGAGAATCAAGAGCAAGCCCTGCAATGGCAGCATGCGATCAGCACTTTAAGCATATTGCTCAATCCGCAGCTCACGCGCTTTTACGCACAAGCCAC
>JANMFP010000534.1:0-2993 GCA_031378135.1 Variovorax sp.
CACACCGATTTGCGCGAAGACAACGTGATGGCTTGGGATTTCGTGATGAACTTCGCGAAAGACAACGAACTGATGGTGGTTGAAGCTTGTTTGCTGAAGTAGGGCGCTATTTATTTTATAGCTGTAGGCTCAATAAATACGCCGGCTAATGGCCTAAAAGATATCAAAAACCCAAAGAAAAACCGCCTTGAGTTGCCTCAAGGCGGTTCATCATTTTTTTCGCTGACAGCGCACCCGTTTCAAACGGCTTGCGGGCAGATCATCATGGTGAGATTCCGCTGTTGATGCTCAGGTCGAGTGTGGACGGCATGGTGATCATTTGATGCTCTGCCAAAAAGCCATCTGTATCGAACTGGGTTCGATCAAATCCAAATAGGCTTGACAAGCAGCCAAGTGCTCGGGTTCGTGCCAGAGATTGCAAAGCTCTTGTGCGCGTTGCGCACTGCTGGCCAAAAGTACATCTGCATACCACCCTCCTGGTTTGGACAATACTCGGTGGTGGATGAAGCCAGGCTGAGGCCGGTATAGCTGGTCTGCCATGGCTTGGGCTGCATGAGACAGCCTTGCCTCGTCAGTGCTGGTTTTGAGTTGAAACAATGAGAACTCAACACCTTGGAGTGCCATGTTGCGTGAGGAACTTTGCCAAATCGTGTGAGCCAGTCGAGGTGCGGCATCAACTTGTAGCATTGAAAAATACAAACCACATGCTGGGTGTTCCATGGCCGCTTGCATCGCGCGATTGGCAGCTAGCTCAGATGCCCATGTCACCACATCTGCGTATAAATTGGCATCGAGTTGAACCGTGCTGCGATGCAGAAAGCCAAGTTGCCGGTCTAAAAATTCGGTTTGCATGCTACTGGATGCGGCTAGGCACTGCGCAACTGTCACGCCCGGTTTGAGTCGAAACTCGGCCCATTCAATGATTTCCATGAGATTTCCTTTCGTTGTTTGGAGGTGGTGATCATCGACGTATCACTGCCATAAAATGGCAGTGATGAATGAGGCATGCATTGGTGTCTGGAAACAAATCAAATAGCCGTTGGGAGCGCTTGCAAATGCTGCTTAGCCTGCTAGCTGGGCGGCAAGCGCACGTGGTGTCTGATCTGGCTCATCAGCTCAGCGTGAGCCCACGCACGCTGGCGCGTGACTTGAAGTTGCTGGCGGTGCAAGGCTATGAAATTGAAAGTTCGAGCGGCCCGGGCGGTGGTGTGCGCCTGTCCTCAGACTCCCAGCTTAGGCCGCTTCCCTTGCGTATGAGCGAGGCGATGGAGTTGCTGCTGGCGCTGGCCATGTGCGAGCAGGCCGGGCTTGCGCTCGGGCAGTCGGCCAGTTTACGGAGCAAACTCAGTCGCTTGTTTGCCGCCGATGAGAGGCCACGCATCGACTCACTGCGCAGGCGTATCCGAGTCACCAGCCCTGCCCATGTGGCTTTGCAAACAAGCCCCTACAAGACAAGTCAACCTTTCAGCAAGATCATTTACCAAGCCTTTTTTCAGCAACAGTTGCTCTTGGTGGAATACAAAAACGCCCGTGAAGAGGTGCGCCTTCGTGTGATTGAACCGCAATACTTGCTTTTGAGTACGCCCTTTCTTTATGTGATTGCCTGGGATCGTGACTTGCGAGAGATTCGCACGTTCAGAAATGATCGCTTTCTAAGCGCTCAAGCATTGGACGAAGGCTTTGTTTTGAAAGTTGCCGCACCGTTTTGGGCCGCGTGTATGGAGGTCGGCGTACACGTGTGAGTCGTAACTACTTGGCTTTCAAGATCGTTGAGCCAAGAAAAAACCACCCTAAGGTGGTTGATTTACTTTTCGCTGACAGCGCACCCGTTTCAAACGGCTTGCATCACTTTGAAATCATTTCGTTGTGACGCAAGGGCTGTTAAATACTGATTACTTCGCCAAAGCCAAAGCTTTGACGCGTGTGGCCAAACGGCTCTTATCGCGGGCAGCTTTGTTCTTGTGGAAGATGCCTTTGTCAGCCACCGTGTCAAGCACAGATTGGGCTTTTGCAAAAGCTTCAGCAGCTTTGACTTTGTCGCCAGCGGCTGCAGCTTTTTCCACGTTCTTCACAGCGGTGCGGTATTTGGAGCGCAGGCTGGTGTTGGCGGCGTTGATAACGATGTCTTGACGAACGCGCTTGCGGCCAGAGGCCAGGCGGGGGTTCTTTTTCTTGGGTTTGGCTGATGCCATGATGAGTTCCTTAAGGGTCTGAGGATGTTGTCTGCGAAACTTAGCATTATATATCGGTGATTGGCGCTAAAGCCCCTTAGCTTCTCGGCTAGTCAAGCATTGGCTTGTTATATAAGTGCGTATTAATTATAATTTTTAATATAATTAAACCTTGTTGAAAGGAGCGCATCATGTCTCAAGTCACGATTTATCTGGAAGAAGAAACCTTAGCGCTTGCAAAGGCCTCGGCCGCGCGGGCAAAGATGTCGCTTTCCAAATGGTTTGCACAATTTGCAGAGGCTGAAAGGGCCAAGCCGGGGCGTACTGTTGCCGAGATATTGGATGAGCTGGATCGCAAATACGGCACAGAAGGCAGAAATGATCTAGATTTTTTACTTGATCCCAAAACTCGTTACGCTGACCTAGCGCCGCAACGAGAGTTGGAGTCGTTTTGAAATATTTGCTAGACACCAACATTCTGATTTACCTCGACAAGCGCGCCGGCAACTGCTTGGCGTATTTGCAAAAGCACCCCGAGCAAGACATTGCTTTGTGCACCGTGAGTTTGTTGGAGATCGAATACGGTTTAGCCAAGTCGTTGCGCCCCGAACACATGCGAGATTTCATGCAGGATATGTGCAAGCGACATCCAGTGCTGACTTTGGATGCCGCCAGTGCACGACATTCGGGTCGCCTCAAAGCAAATCTAGCATCGCTTGGGGCTCCTATCGGGCCTTATGACTTGTTGATCGCGGGTATTGCATTAGCTCACAATATCACCGTCATCACGCACAACACCAGCGAATTCAGCCGCGTGCCGGG
>JANMFP010000544.1:0-5965 GCA_031378135.1 Variovorax sp.
ACCATGTCGCAAACACCGTGGCCATATTCATATACAGCGGCAAACTGCGCCCTGCCACCATGTAATCCGCCGAGCTCTTGACGCGGCGCGCAGCAACAAGGCCAACACAAATCGTCACGGCCAGATAAAAAGCAACAAAAATAATCAAGGAATTCACGGCTTGAAGTCTCCACGCAAAGAATGAGTGGGATTTTATGCATCTTGCATGCCAATTCACACGCAATTTCTGGCGACAAAGGGTTTTTACGCAGAAACTGGGTTGCGAGAAATTGCTATTATTTTTATAGCGTGCTACGCATAGTCTATGCCGGGCAATCGCTGTTTTTTCTTCAAAATCTAGAAAAAACTCACCACAGCCGAATCCTCAGGTAGAGCATGATCAGCACTATGCCGATCACAAAACCCATCGCGCCATAAACGATTTTCTGCAGCAGCGCATTGGTGCGTTTTTGCTCTTGCAGCAGCTCTTTGATGAGCGCATCATTGCCGCCGCTTTGGCGCTGCAGGTAGTTGGTAAGCAACTGCGGAAGCTGAGGCACTAATTTTGCGTAGCGCGGTGCTTGTGCTTTGATTGCATCTGTAAATCGCTGCGGGCCGACCTGCTCCAGCATCCACTTTTCAAGGAACGGCTTGGCAGTCGCCCACAAATCCAAATCTGGATCGAGCTGGCGGCCGAGGCCTTCAATGTTGAGCAATGTTTTTTGTAGCAAAACGAGCTGTGGCTGAATTTCTACTTGGAATCGGCGCGAGGTTTGGAAGAGACGCATGAGCACGATGCCCAGCGAGAGTTCTTTCAGCGGTCGATCAAAAAATGGCTCACACACTGCGCGAATGGCTGATTCCAACTCATCAACACGCGTTTGCGCAGGCACCCAGCCAGATTCAATATGCAGCTCAGCCACGCGTTTGTAATCACGGCGGAAGAAGGCAGCGAAGTTTTGCGCGAGATAGTCTTTATCGACCTCGGTCAGCGTGCCCACAATGCCGAAATCGAGCGAGATATAGCGGCCAAACGAATCAGCTGCCGTGCTCACCTGGATGTTGCCGGGATGCATATCCGCATGGAAAAACCCATCGCGAAAGACTTGTGTGAAAAATATCGTGACGCCATCGCGCGAGAGCTTTTTGAAATCCACACCTGCGGCTCTGAGCGTGTCGATTTGGTTGATCGCGATGCCCTTCATGCGCTCCATCACGATCACTTCGGTATGGCAAAAATCCCAAAACATCTCAGGGATCATCACCAAATTCAAGCCCGCCATATTGCGGCGCAACTGCGCGGCGTTGGACGCTTCTCGCACCAGATCGAGCTCGTCATGCAAATACTTATCAAACTCGGCCACCACCTCCAGCGGCTTCAAGCGCTTGCCATCTGCAGACAAGCCCTCTACCCACCCCGCCATCATGCGCATCAGGCTCAAATCTTTGTCAATCACCGGCAGCATGCCAGGGCGCAGCACCTTCACAGCGACTTCGCGCAACTGGCCGTCTTTGGTTTTGAGCATGGCGAAATGCACTTGTGCTATCGATGCGCTAGCAATCGGCTTTTGATCAAAGCTTTCAAAAATATCGGCGAGCTTACGGCCAAATGCGCGCTCAATCGTCGCCACGGCGATTGCGGCATCAAAGGGTGGCACGCGATCTTGCAAGAGCGCTAGTTCATCTGCGATATCGGTGGGCAATAAATCGCGCCGTGTAGAGAGCACTTGGCCAAACTTCACGAAGATCGGGCCGAGAGCTTCCAGTGCCTCCCGAAGCCGCTGACCGCGCGGTGCGCTTAAATTTCTGCCGAGCGAGGCAATGCGCGCAATAACTTTGAGCCAAGGTTTCTCAAAACTCGTGAGCACGAGCTGATCCAGCCCGTAGCGCAGCGCAATAAAAACGATAAAGCTGCCACGGCCAAAGCGAGCGATCAAATTCATGGATGGGGTGAGCTTTCTTCTGAAGATGGTTTGCTTTGCTTGGAAACGATGAAAGTTTTAAGTGCATCCCCGATGCCGCGCACACCGCGCATCAGCGTGTGCGCTGGCACATCGCCCAAGATGCGCGACAGATCTTCCTCCACATCCCAGCGCACGTGATCGACCAGCCAATTGACCTCTGCTGCCAACATCACATCGCCTGAGACTTCCATGCGCGGCTTATCGCCGCTCAGCAGCGTTTGAATCAAACTCAGAGGGTTCGTATCCAACACTTTGAGCGATAAATCGGGCTCAGCATCGCTATCAGCCAAATCGAGCAAGCCAGCCGGAGTTACTACTAATTTCATAGCAATCCACGCAGATTCTATGCCGGCCACCTGCCCTTTTTGCCTCAATAATCGCTCTACAGCGGCAGGTTCTTGCTGCAAGATGTGATTGAGCAGCAAGACCACGCGTTGCTGCATTTCGCGTTGCAACCATTCGGGTGGCTTGGGCAGTGGGAAAGAAGGGAACGCGGGGGCTGTACTCATGCTTTGCATTATCTCTGCTTATTTTGCGCAGGTCTGCTGTAGGTGCTATGGCATTGTTGGCGTTTCGCTACTGTGGTTGGTGTGCGCAAAGAATCAATACACTATGAATTAAATAGCAATCTACCCAATAAATACGCCGGCCGTACCCCAAAAAGGCAACAAAAAGCCCGGTAAGAACCGGGCTTTTTTCACTTAAGCGAAGGCGATCAGTTCAATGCCTGCAAACCTGCCACCAGCCAACCCGCAGAGCCGTCTTTCGGTTTGGTCATGTTCCACACTTCACGGAATGGGCCTGGGCTCTGCGATGGGTCTTCTTTGATCATGCCGGAGAACTCCACGCTGGCCATCCAATCGCTTCCCGTGTCTTCGATGCCCAAAAGCTTTGCATCCAGCGCAGCCACTTCGGTGTGATTTGCAGCAGCACCAATGTGTTGCTCACGCTCCGCGAGCTGTTGGCGAATTTCGCGCAGCATCTCATCCGTCATCATCGTGCCGAGTGTGCCGATATCGTTTTTGTCCCAAGCTGCTTGTAAGGCAACAAACGCTTGCTTGGCGGTGCCAAGAAACGCTGGCGCATCAAAATCGGCCGGAACGCTCCAATTGCTCGAACTGCCCATCAAATTTGAGCCAATCAAACTGCCTGATGTATTGGCTGGCGAATTGCTTTGAAACGCTGTGGAGTTGCGCTCCCAGGGGCGGGCAGATGAATCGTTGCCCACGTTCTCTGGGTTGTAGTTGCGTTGTGTTGAAATGTCTGGTGCGTTAGATGCGCCCGCTCCTGCCATAGCAAACGGCGAGTTTTGCTGTCGCCCGTATTGTGGGTTGTTCGCTTGCGCGCGGCGGCGCATGAACCATCCCACAGCCAACATAATGCCTAATGCCAGCAAGCCAAACATCAAAATTTGGCCAAAAGCCTCACCCAAGCCGAGCGAGCTGGCAAGCCATGCAAGGCCTAAACCAGCAGCCAAGCCGCCAAGCATTGCACCCCAAGGTTTCTTAGGTGTTGCTGCTGCAGCGCCAGCGGCAGCAGGCTTAGCCGCTGCTGCAGCTCCGGGAGCTGCTGCTGGGGCTGAGGGAGCGGCTTGCTGCTGCGTTACGTTATTGGATTGTTTGCCCATCGACTTGCCGCCGCCCATGCGCTTCGCAGCGTCGGCTTCAAAGCTGATCAGCGTGAGGCTAAGCGCCATGACGCCCGCTGCAACGTAGGATAAAAACTTCATACCGACCACCTTTTGAAAAAACTACTATGAATTCAAACTGTTATTGATCTGCTGTCAATACTCGGCAATACAAGGACCTAACTCAACATTTAATTCCCACATGCAGCGCAACGACGCCTGCTGTCATGTTGTGAATATCGACGTGGCCAAAACCTTGCGAAAGCATCATACTTTTCAGCGTCTCCTGATCAGGATGCATGCGAATGCTCTCAGCTAAATATTGATAGCTTTGCGCATCGCCTGCAACCAGTGATCCTAATTTTGGCAGCACATGAAAGGAATACCAATCGTAGGCCTTTTGCAGCGGCTGCGCGACTTTGGAGAATTCCAGCACCAGCAATTTGCCGCCGGGCTTGAGCACGCGGCACATCTCGGCCAATGCCGCTTCCTTGTGCGTCATGTTCCGCAGGCCGAAAGCGACGGTCACGATATCAAAATGGTTGCTCGGCAGCGGCAGCTTCTCAGCATCACACACCAGCGTCGGAACAGCAAAACCGGCATCGACCATGCGATCGCGCCCCACCCGCAACATAGCTTCGTTGATATCTGTGTGCACCACCTCGCCACGCCCTTGCGCTAAGCCGACTTTTTTGGCAAACGCCAGCGCCAAATCACCTGTGCCCGCAGCGACATCGAGCACTTTAGAACCCAGCGCCGCGCCCGAGACGAGCACGGTGTAAGCCTTCCAGCCCCGATGCAGGCCAGCAGACATCAAATCGTTCATCACATCGTATTTAGAGGCGACGGAATCGAACACACCGCGAACCTGGGATGCTTTTTCGCCTTCTTCAACGGTTTTAAAGCCAAAATGCGTGCTAGCCATGGTTTTTACTGCTGTCTAGGTTGTGGTGCTATTGAATTGATCGTGATGAATGCTGAGGGAAAGCTCAGTGGCTGCAACCCGCACCATGCACATGCCCACCCGCAGCAATCATCGGCGTATCGCGGCTCGTGCCGGCTTCTTCGATTCTTGCGAGGTAGCGCTTCCACAAATCATCTTGCTGACTGCCCAGGAAATACAAATAGTCCCAAGAGAAAATCCCGCTCTCGTGCCCATCGGTAAATACCGGTTTGACCGCGTAATTGCCAATCGATTCGAGCTCTTGCAAACCCACATCGCGTTTGCCCGTTTGCAACGTCTCCTGCCCTGGCCCGTGGCCCTGCACTTCAGCCGACGGCGAATACACGCGCATGAGCTCAAAAGGCAATTTAAAGGCTTTGCCGTCGGAAAAAGAAATTTCCAAGAGCTTGGATTGCTGGTGAACGGTGATATCCGTTGGAGTGGGGGTGTCTTGCGCAAGGCCGGCCATGTTTGCTTTCGTTGATTCAAGATGAATTTTTACACCAACACGCGCTCGATGCCACCCTGATTTGCCCTTGCCACGTACTCCGGCAGCCAATTCTCGCCCAAGATTTGATTCGCCATCTCGACGACGATGTAATCGGCTTCTAGCAGGCCGTTGTTCAGGTCGGCACCGTAGCGCTTCAGGCCTTGCAGGCAGCTTGGGCACGACGTGAGGATCTTGATGTCGTCGCGCTGCTTCACAGCGCCTGATGCACGCAAGGCCGCTTCGTTTTTCTGCAGTTCCTCTTCCTTGCGAAAGCGAACCTGCGTGCTGATGTCCGGCCGCGTCACGCCGAGCGTGCCGCTTTCGCCGCAGCAACGCTCGCTTTTCATCACGTGCTCGCCGACCAAGGCCCTGACGGTCTTCATCGGCTCTTGCAGCTTCATCGGGCTGTGGCAAGGGTCGTGATAGAGATAAGCGCCTTTGCCATCCAACTTCAAGCCCTTCTCCAGCAGGTACTCGTGGATGTCGATGATGCGGCAGCCGGGGAAGATGTCTTCGAAACGGTAGCCCTGCAGTTGGTCGTAGCAGGTGCCGCAGGAGACGACCACCGTCTTGATGTCGAGGTAGTTGAGCGTGTTGGCGACGCGGTGGAAGAGCACGCGGTTGTCGGTGATGATCTTGTCGGCCTTGTCGAACTGGCCCGAGCCCTTCTGCGGATAGCCGCAGCACAGGTAGCCGGGCGGCAGCACGGTCTGCACACCGGCGTGCCAGAGCATCGCTTGTGTCGCCAGGCCCACTTGCGAGAACAGCCGTTCGCTGCCGCAGCCAGGGAAATAGAAAACCGCTTCTGTATCCGCCGTCGTCGCGCTCGGGTTGCGGATGATCGGCACGTAGTGCGCGTCTTCGATGTCGAGCAGCGCGCGCGCGGTTTTCTTCGGCAGGCCGCCGGGCATCTTCTTGTTGATGAAGTGGATCACCTGCTCTTTGATCGGCGCGGCGCCGAC
>JANMFP010000556.1:0-2672 GCA_031378135.1 Variovorax sp.
CTCCAGCAGAGACCACTGCGCCCCGTCAAGCCCGAAGAGCTCGCAGCCATTCGCGATGAAGATGCGCGAGACAATTACGCGATGCTGCTGCGCTTCAGAGATGGTGTGATTGCCGCCGGCAGCTTGTCTGCTTGGTATGCACAGCTTTTCGCGAGTGGGAAAATCGATCTCGCCCCGCTCTTCATTGATCTGGCCGTGCATGAAATTCTGCGAAGCGTCTTGCCGGGTGATGCAGATCCCTTCATGCACCGCGCCGCCGAGCTGCTCTATTGCCCGCAGCGCATCACGCTACACGAGGGCCGCATCCTGAGCGGCGATCAAGAAACGCTAGACACTGAGCGCGACACCGGCGGCATGGGCGATCTCGGTCGCCTGCTTCTACAAAATAAAATCAATCTCGCAGGCAGCGAAAGCCAAAACCTGCAAGTCCTCACCACAGACAACGCAGACATATTCCAACAACAAGCCGCACACCCCAACTACCGCCACACTTGGCTGCTCGATCTCACCCACGAGCAAACATCCGAGGTTGGCCATGCGCAGCACAGCTTCACCATCCAACTCGCCCGCAAAGATAGCGGCCTAGCCGCCTTGAGTCGCGTTCTCGAAGCATGGATCGCGCATTTCAAAGGCGCAAAAGTCCGCATCACGCCCTTGTCAAAAATCGAAGACCCCGCCTGGCGCTGGCACACCGGGCTCGATGCGAGCTCCACCGACATCCTTAACACCCTGTACCGCCAAGAGCCCTTACAAGAGGCGCAACTCAAACGCCTCATCACCCTCTTCCGCCTAGATTTCCTTGAGCCCCAAGACTGTCTCCCCGAGATGCGCAGCAAACCCACTTACCTCGGTCTTGCGATGAATGAGCAAGGCTTGCTCAAACTCAAGCCACAGAATTTGCTGCTGAATTTGCCGTTTGCGAGTTCTCAGTAAGCGAAAAAGCTCCGTTCGGATATTTTTTCTTGCTTTTTATTATAAAAGTGAATAATATTCTCTGATCAGAGATTTTTAATCACTTTTATAGCAAACCTGCTGACCCTATCTCCGAACGGAGTTTTTCATGCAATCCATCCAATCCACCAGCCAACTCGGCACAGCCATACGCCAGCGCAGGCAGGAAGCGGGATTGACCTTGGTATTGGCGGCTGCAGCATGCGGCGTTAGCGTGAAATTCTTGCAAGCGCTAGAAACTGGCAAGCCCACTGTGCAATTTGACAAAGCCTTGGGCGTCGCACGCCACTTTGGCATCGAGCTCATGATCGCCTAAGGCGGAGCAACATCATGAGCAAGCTCAACATTTGGGTCAGTGGCACGCGCGCCGCCACGCTGGAGTCTCAGCAAGGCGATTTTTCACTCAGCTATACCGAAGACTGGGCGCAATCACCGCAAGCCTTCGCCTTTTCGCCACATCTTCCCTTCAAGCAAACCACGCAAGGCGCAGCAGTCAAACATTTCTTCAGCAATTTGCTGCCCGAAGGCCGGCCGCTCGAAGCTCTATCTTCTGCGCATCAAGTCAGCCAATACGATGTCTTTGGCATTCTGCGCAAAGTCGGGCGAGATTGCGCAGGCGCTTTGGTCATCAGCGATGAAGACACGCCGCCGCCAGAAGCGAAGATTTTTACAGAGCAGGACTATGAGGCCGTGAGCCGCGCCCAGCTGAATGAGCGCATTGTTGATTCCCGTGCGCAAGATGTGCCGCTCATGTTCTGGCGTGGCAAGCGGCGCATGTCACTTCCCGGCGTGCAAAACAAACTCGGCGTGTACATGGCGCAAGACGGCGGCCTATGGCTGCCTAAAGACGGTGCGCCCACTTCGCATATTTTGAAAGTCGGCAATGCGCGCTTCCCCGACATCGCTGCCAACGAATACGCTTGCATGAAATTAGCGAAAAACATCGGCCTGCCCGTGCCCAATGTGCAATACATGGAATTGCCCGAGCCGATCCTGCTGGTGCAGCGATACGACCGCACTTGGACACCAGATGGTGGGTTGCTTCGCACGCATCAAATCGATGCTTGCCAAGCCTTGAATTTGCCACCCGAACAAAAATACGAAGAGCCCGCCTACGAAACTGCACCTCCCGGTCCCAGCTTCGCGCAACTACTCGCGCTGCACCAACTTTGTCGCGTCCCGGCCAGCGCTCAAGTGCTCATGCTGCAATGGCTAGTGTTCAACTACATCATCGGCAACAGCGATGCTCATGCGAAAAATTTTTCGTTCATCGTTAGCGAACAAGGCATCATTGCCGCGCCACTCTACGATCTGGTCAGCGGCATGCGATATGGCTTGACGGATATGGCACAAACGATTGGCGGCGAGACGCATGTTGCCGTCATCGGCGCAGCCGATTGGCGGCAGTTGGCGAAAGATTGCAGCATAGCCTTCGCTTTGTTGCAGCGCATTGGAAAACAAATGGTGCAGCGCATCCAGAGTCAGAGCGAAAAACTTAAAAGTCAACTATTGCCTGAAGCAACTCACATTCATCAAGAGGCGATGCAGTATGTATTAACGTTAGCAGATGAGCGATCAAAGCTCCTCAACGAGCAGCTTCAATAAGCTCAATCCGATACCGCCACTCCCTGCCTTCCCCATAGCACGCAGGCAACGGAAACTCTTCCACAAACATGCCGCCACATTTCTCAATCACGTGCTTGGAGATGGCGTTGTCATGC
>JANMFP010000559.1:0-1788 GCA_031378135.1 Variovorax sp.
GCTGACATCTTGCTCGCGATTGCCGAGATGGAAAAGAAATACCAACTGCGCTGCGCCAATGTGTTCCACGCCGGCGATGGCAATTTGCATCCGCTGATTTTGTTTGATGCGAATGATGCAGACCAACTGCGCCGCTGCGAATTGTTTGGCGCAGAGATTTTAGAAACCAGCGTCGCAATGGGGGGCACGGTCACGGGCGAGCATGGTGTCGGCATCGAAAAACTCAATTCGATGTGCGTTCAATTCTCAGCTGCTGAGAATGAGCAAATGTTTGGCATCAAGCGTGCGTTTGACCCGAAGGGCTTGCTCAATCCAGGAAAGGTCATCCCCACGCTCAATCGCTGCGCAGAATATGGCCGTGAATTGGTGCGCGCAGGGAAAGTGAAGCACCCGGATTTGCCGAGGTTTTAGTTTTTTTGCGCTCAGCGAGTTGTGAGAATCGCCAGCACTGACGCTATCCCACTTCGCGAATGTCCTCCGGCTGGCGCTCCGCGCGTGCCTCCCCCTTTATTTCGCTGCGTGGGACAGCATCATCGCTGGCGATTCTCACTCGTGGCAACTAGATCTTGGCTGAGCTTGGGTTGTTTCTCGCAGCGAAATAAAGGAGGAGCGCCAGCCGAAGGCCAGCGCGGGGGACATTCGCGGAGGGGAACAACCCAAGCTCGGCCAAGACCGCTCACCAACACGAAACGATCAAGCTGCCTTGCGCTCTTCCCCAATCCCAAGCATATCCAAAGCATGCGCCAAATGCCCCACGGTGCGATCGACGTTGTGCCATTTGTCTAAGCCGAAAAGCCCGATGCGGAAGGTTTTGAAGTCTGCGCCTTCATCGCATTGCAGGGGCACGCCAGCGGCGGTTTGTAAACCTTGCGCGAGGAATTTTTTGCTGTTTTGCAGCTCGGGATCGTTGGTATAGCTCACCACCACGCCCGGGGCTTTGAAGCCAACGGCTGCCACGCTTTGAATGCCGCGTGACTCAAACAAGGCGCGCACTTTATTCCCAAGGTCGATTTGCTCTTCGCGCACTTTTGCAAAACCGTAGGCCTGAGTCTCTTTCATCACATGCGACAAGCGGGTGAGTGCATCGGTGGGTAGGGTGGTGTGATAAGCATGCGCGCCGCTCTCATACGTTTCCATGATTTGCAGCCATTTCTTCAGATCGGCGGCAAAGCTGCTGCTTGTGGTGCTATCAATTGCGGAGCGAGCGCGCTCGCTGAGCATTACCATCGCGCAACATGGCGAGCTGCTCCAGCCTTTTTGTGGGGCGGAAATCAGCACATCGACGCCGGTGGCTTTCATGTCGACCCAGATCGCACCCGAGGCAATGCAATCGAGCACAAAGAGGCCGCCCACGGCGTGCACCGCATCGGCCACTTGTTTTAAATAGTCGTCGGGCAACATCATGCCAGCCGAGGTTTCGACATGTGGTGCGAAGACCACCGCTGGTTTTTCTTCTGCAATCTTTGCAACGACTTCAGCAATCGGCGCTGGAATCCACGGCTGTTGCACACCTGAGCGCATAGGTCGTGCTTTCATCACGGAGGCATTCGGCGTGAGTTTCCCCATATCGATGATCTGCGTCCAGCGGTAGGAGAACCAGCCATTGCGGAGGATGAGCACCTGCTTGTCGCCAGCAAATTGCCGCGCCACGGATTCCATACCGAAGGTGCCACTGCCTGGGATGAGGGCGACGCTCTTGGCTTTGTACACACTCTTGAGCATGCTGGAAATATCGCGCATCACGCCGCCAAACTGGCCGCTCATGTGGTTGAGCGAGCGGTCGGTGTA
>JANMFP010000565.1:0-3928 GCA_031378135.1 Variovorax sp.
CATATTGAGCGTGATCTTGGTGATACGAGGAACCTGCATCACAGACTTGTAACCGAACTTCTCCATCAACTGGGGAACGATTTTGTCTTGGTAGTGTTGTTTAAAACGTGCCATGATTATTTATCCTCAAGCCGCTTTGATCTCTAGACCATTGGATTTGTAGATGCGGACTTTTTTGTCGCCCTCTACTTTGATACCGACGCGATCAGCTTTGCCAGTGGCGCCGTTGAAAATCGCTACGTTAGATTGGTGAATAGGCATAGCCTTCTCAACAATTCCGCCCGTGGTATTTTTCAGCGGGTTAGGCTTGGTGTGTTTTTTGACGAGGTTAATGCCGTCGATGAGAACATGCGTTTCATCTTTACGAGCAGTCACTTTGCCACGCTTGCCTTTGTCTCGGCCTGCGATGACGATGATTTCGTCGCCAGTGCGAAGTTTGTTCATGGTGGTCTCTTTACAGGACTTCAGGAGCCAAGGACACGATCTTCATGAACTTTTCCGTGCGCAATTCGCGTGTGACGGGTCCGAAGATGCGAGTGCCGATAGGTTCTAACTTGGCATTGAGCAATACAGCCGCATTGCCATCGAATTTAACGAGCGAGCCATCGCCACGGCGGATGCCTTTGGCTGTGCGCACCACAACGGCGTTGTAGATTTCGCCTTTTTTGACGCGACCACGAGGAGCAGCTTCTTTGATGCTCACCTTGATCACATCGCCCACAGATGCGTAGCGGCGCTTGGAGCCGCCGAGCACCTTGATGCACAACACGGATTTTGCACCCGTGTTGTCAGCGACGTCGAGTCGAGATTCAGTTTGGATCATTGTCTTTTATCTTCCCAACTTGTCTCCGACTGTTTGAACCATTTCAAACCATCGAAAGCAGTCTTGGGCCCGTCACTTTTTTATTTGATGTCTCAAACAAAGCTGCGTTTGGGCAGGATGCGTTATCTGCTTTCGGAACTGAATCCTTGTGCGAATAACGCGAAGCCTTTGATTATGCCATAGTTTTCTGCATCCGGTCAAACATTACTGCTCGCTCATCACTATTACACTCACTAGATTTACGGGCAAACCCTAATGAATGACTCCAAAACACCACAAAAGACAGTGAGCCTCGCTTTACAGGGTGGCGGATCTCATGGGGCGTTTACTTGGGGCGTACTAGACACACTGCTTGCCGATGGGCGCTTACAGCTCGATGGCATCAGCGGCGCGAGTGCGGGGGCAATGAATGCTGTCGTGCTCGGGGCAGGCTTTGCACAGTTTCCAGACGACACAGAAGCGGCTCGGCAGGCAGCGCGTGAGACGTTGGCTGTATTTTGGCGCAAGGTGGCGAGAATGGGCGAGGCCAGCAAACTGCAGCGAGGCTGGGCGCAAATGTGGCTCTCTGGCTGGCGAGCCAGCGGCGCCTCTCTCTCGCCTTATCAATTCAACCCGCTCGACATCAACCCGCTGCGTGAACTGCTCGCCAGTTGCGTGGATTTCAAGAAGCTTGCCAAAGCCGCTTCACCGCAAATTCATGTGTGTGCTACGCATGTGAACACAGGTAAAGCGGAGATTTTTTCGGGCAAGAGACTCACTGAGGCTGCCGTGATGGCATCGGCCTGCCTGCCGACGCTGTTTCGCGCGGTGGAGATTGAAGGTGAGCACTACTGGGACGGCGGTTTCAGCGGCAATCCCGCGCTGCATCCGCTGATCTACAAAGCGCAGGCCAGCGATATTGTGCTGATTCAAATCAATCCGCTGGAGCGCACTGCGGTGCCCGATAACGAAAGCGAGATCATGGATCGCGTGAACGAGCTCACGTTTAACGCGAGCTTGTTGGCGCAAATGCGCTCGATTGATTTCGTCAACCGCTTGATTGCCAAAGGCCATTTGCCGCCAGAGCGTTACCGCACGGTACGCTTGCATCGGATTGATGGCGGTGAGGCGCTAGAAGCCTACCCCGCTTCGACCAAAGCAAATGCAGATGGGAAACTGATCGAATCACTCTTTGAACTTGGGCAGCTTTGTGGCCAACGCTGGCTGCAAAAACACTACGATGAAATTGGCGTGGCAAGCAGCATCAATATCAGCAAAGATTATTTGGACGATATGCGCATGGGGCATCCGTCGGATTGATGGAATTCAACAGCTCATTACTATTAATTTAATAGCTAACTGCGCTGATTAGTTGCCGGCCACAGGCCGATTTGGCTTCAAAAAATGCCAAAAATGAGGTTCAACGGCCTTTTTTAACTTCGGCAATCAAGAAATCGGTGACTTGAAGAGCTCGGCTCATGCTTTGAGCCAGTGAGCCGTCGGTGTAAAAGCGCCCCGCGATGCCCAATGCAGGCACGCCACCCACCTTGTAATCGTTTTGCAGCTTGGCAGCGCGTGTGGCCTTGGTTTGCACAGCAAATGAATCGTAGATTTGATTGAACTTGGTTTTGTCGATGCCTTGAGATGCGACCCAATCGCTGATAGCCGCTTGGCTGCTGAGATTGCGCTTTTCCACGTGAATGGCGTAGAACACTTTTTTGTGCATCTCTTCAAGCTTGCCCAAGGTCTCCAGTGTGTAAAACAAACGCTGCTGAGGCACAAAATCATCGCGGAAGGCCACAGGCATGCGGCGCAGAATGACATCTTTGGGTAGCTTGGCAGCCCATTGCTCAAGTTGCGGCTCAAAGGCATTGCAGTGCGGGCAGTTGTACCAAAAGAATTCGATCACTTCGACGCGACCAGCCGCTGTATCGCCCGGCACACGCTTATCCAGAGCGACATAATCTTGGCCTTCTTGGTAGCCGCGTGGCTGCTGAGCCAGTGCTGCGACAGGCAAAGCAGAAACCACTGTGAGTGCACTGGCGGATTGGATGAGTTGGCGACGAAACATGGATGCTCTCCAGAAAAGGACGTGTTGCAATGATGAGTTAACGGTGCTGAGGCGGCTCAGGCTGACAAAGTTCCTGCTCGCGAGGGCCAGAAAATTAAACGGGGATGCGCACCGCAGTTCAAGCTGAACTTAGCGCTGCACGCGAACAATGGCGGTTTCAAAGCCTGCGCCATCGAGCTTTTCTTTGGCTTTGTCTGCATCGTCTTTTTTATCCATAGGGCCGACGCGCACGCGGAACACGGTGCGGCCTGATTGCTCGCGCTCAGTGATCAGCGCTTGGAAACCAGCCATGCTGAGCTTGGCTTTTTGCGCTTCGGCATCCTCCGGTGTGCGAAAAGCGCCAGCTTGCACAAAATAGGTGAAAGGGTCTGCGCCCGGTGTGGCCGCTGAGCCCACTGCTGCAGCGGCTGTTCCAGCTGTTTTGGCTTTGGCCAAATCGCCCAAGGGGTCGGTTGAAGATTTAGGGGCAGACGCAGGTGCTTTGGGTGCTGAGGCAGGCTTTGCGGCACTGACAGCCGCCGCTGCGGGCAACGCTCCCAGCGTGGCTGTGGCCGTGCCTACCGTGCCGGATGCCGTTGGTTTGGCTGCGTTTTTTCCATAAAGGGGTGCATTCGGATCCCAGTTTTTGTTTTTCTGAGCTTCCTGGGCATCTTGCTCGGCGGTGGATTTCGTCGCACCTTTGTTGGTAAACGGCACAGGCACTTTCGTGACGTACAGGGCCACTGCAAGCGCCGTGCCCAAGCCGACCATGAGGCCAATAACGATGCCTAAAAATGTGCCGCCACGCTGCGATTTAGCGAGAGGTAAAGAAAGAGTTTTCATATCCATGCTCACATCTTAGTCACATCTTAGGGGGGGCGCTCACGCCAAGCACAGCCAAACCGTTGCGAATGACCTGCGCTGTGGCGGCCACGAGCGCCAAACGGGCTTTTTTCACGTTCTCATCGTCCACCAAAATGCGCTCGGCATCGTAGTAGGAATGGTAGGTGGCAGCCAAATCACGCAAATAGAAGCTCACATCGTGTGGCGCGAAATCTCGCGCCGCGGCTGTGAGC